>DATGXU010000574.1:0-28758 GCA_035298685.1 Magnetospirillum sp.
CAGCGGCGTCAGCGCGGCGACGGCCCCCAACGGTTCCAGGCCGGGCGAGAACGCCTGCACCCACAATTCGTCGCGGCGGGAATCCAGCACCACCAGCACGGTGCGGTCGGCGCGCTCGGCTTCGGGCACCGCCGCCGCCACCGCCTCGGGGGTGGCGATGCCGGCCAGCGGCTTGCCGGCGGCAAGGGCCAGGGCGCGGGCGGTGGACAGGCCGATGCGGATGCCGGTGAACGCCCCCGGCCCCACGGTCACCGCCAGCAGGTCCACCTGCTCGAAGGCGGCACCGGCCTGGGCCAGGACCTCGGCGACCATGGGCACCAGCACTTCCGACTGGCCCCGGGCCATTTCCGCGAAGCGGCGCGCCACCACCGTGCCGTCCTGCCACAATGCCACCGAACAGGCCGAGGTGGCGGAATCAAGCGCAAGTACCTTCATGAAAGCGACCGTCGTTCTGTGGGGCGTTAAAGGATTGGTCATCGGGGGCGCTATACTGCGCCGCCCGATGCGCCTTGAAAAGGATAAGCAATGTTTCCGCTGGTCGAGATCACTCCGGACGAGTTCGACGTCGAGATCGCCCTGGCCTACGCCACCGCCGACAATTTCACCGGCAGGCCGGTCTACGCCGCCCAGGCCGGCTGTTTCCTGCACGCCGAGGCGGCGACGCTGTTGCGGCGCGCGGCGGAACTGGCCCGCCCGCTGGGATTGCGCCTGCGGGTGCTGGATGCCTTTCGCCCCAGCGAAGCGCAATGGGTGTTGTGGAACCACAGCCCCGATCCCGAATTCCTGGCCGACCCGCGGCGCGGATCGCTGCATTCCATGGGGGCCGCCGTCGATCTGACCCTGGTCCGCCGCGACACCGGCCAGGCCCTGGACATGGGAACCGCCTTCGACGCCTTCACGCCGCGGTCCCATCACGGCGACCAGGCCATCGGCGCCGAGGCCCAGCGCAACCGCCACCTGTTGCTGGGGATCATGACCACCGCCGGCTGGGACCACTATAAAAACGAGTGGTGGCACTATCAGCTGCCGGCGGCACGCGACAAATTCCCGCTGCTGGGGAATAGCGTCCTGGGGCGGCGCTCCATGATGCCCGGCTAGGCACGCCACGTTTTCAGGGAGGAGGCCTTGTCAGCCAAAAGAGGGGGCACTATTTGATACGAAAGAGGCAGTCCATACGGTAAGGACTTGATGTTGCGATGCAGTAAATGATGGATGCAGCGCAAAATTCATAAAAATTGCGATAACCCGATACCAATGATCAGATAGACAGGCCCCAGTGAATTTGCTTTATAGTCCATTAACGTCGACTGCCGCTGGAAGGGGGCTCACATGCTGCACGGTACCTGCTCGCCTGCCGCCACCACGCGCGATTCCCGCGTTGGCACCCAGCCCGCCTATGCGCGAACCACCTTCGGCACTTCGGTGCGCACTGCCCGGACATACGACTTCGAAGGCAACGGCGAACCCAGCCTGGACGAAATCATGGACGACGAGGTCATCCGCCGACTCATGGCCCGCGATGGCGTGCAGCCGGATCAGGTGTGGTCGCTGATGGACGCCTTGCGCGACCGGCTGCGCTGAAATTACGTTTCCCCTCGATGCCTTCAACCCCCGCGCAAGCGGGGGTTTTTGTTTGAACAGCCGAGGGTTTTTATTTGGGCGCCAACGCCACGGATGAAATCAGTCCTCGCTTTCCAGCGAGGCCACGTAGCGCAATCCGTCGAGCGCGGTGGCGAACCAGTCGGCGCGACCCTCATCCTGGCTGTAGACCAGCCAGGCCGGACGACGGAAATCGGGGGCGCCGCTCACTTCGAACAGCCGGCCCGACGCCAGGTACGACCGCACCGCGCGCATGGGGAAATAGCCGGTGCCGCCATAGGACAGAATATGCTGAAGGCCAAGCGCCCCCAGGCCCACCGACACCGCCGGCGTCTTGAGGTCGGGGAAGGCCTGGCCGTGGCCCTGGCGGAATTCCGGCCCCCAATCGACGAAGACGTAGTTTTCGTCCCAATCCTCGACCGCGCGGCGGCGGGTGGACACCAGGATCAGGCGCTCTTCCAGCAGCTTTTCGATATGCAGGCCGGGGCGTGCCACCGGGTTGTACATGACGCCGATGTCCAGCAACCCTTCGGTCAGCTGGCGCATCATGCCGTCGGACAGTCCCACCTCGGCGCGCAGCGCCACGTCGGGCAGGGCCGTGCGCATCCACGGAATCCACTGAACCAGCAGGCGGTCCCACAGCGAGAACTGGCCGCCGACGTTCAACACCGTTTTGAAGCCCGGCGGCAGGGCGATTTCCTGGCGCGCCTGTTCCCACACCCGCACCAGCGAGGTGGCGTAGCGGCGGAACTGCATGCCGGCGCCGGTCAGTTCGGTGCCCGCCTTGGAGCGCACGAACAACGGCCGCCCCAATTCGTCTTCCAAGGCCTTGATGCGCATGGAAACCGTCGATTGGGTGACGTCAAGACGTTCGGCCGCCTTGTTGAAGTTGCCCGTTTCAACAATTTCCAGGAAGGTGCGCGCTAGATCGATGTTCATCCGGAGGTCCGCCAAGCGGAGCGGTCGGTTTTTGCCGCACCCGCGAATAGTCGCGCGGACTTCTAGCGCACCTGCGCCGGAACATCAACAGCGCAAGCCGGACTGATCGAAATTTCCGATACTTGAAACGGGATATATCTCGCCGGGACGCGTGCAAGCCGGACCGGGCCACCGGCCCGGCTGACACCGTACCCAAGGGCGGCGTTACGCCGCCCCGGTCGCGATCGCTTCCCGGCCTTAGGCCTGGGCGCGCGACTTGACGTCGCCGCGCGAGCGGGCGGCGTATTCCTTGAGCTGACGCTCCATGGCCTGGAAGGCGCCCTTGAGGGCGGCATAGATGTCTTCGTGCTCTTCCGAGGCGCGCTTCACCACCAGTTCCGAGCCCGGAACAACCAGGTCGATGCGAACCTGGAAGTCTTCACCCTTCTGGTGCAGGTTGGACGTGTTCTTGTGGCTGCGCTCCACCGCCACACGGCAGCTGGTGATGCGGTCGAAGAACTGCTCCAGCTTGGCCACCTTCTCGCGAATGCGCTCTTCGGCGGCATCCGAGTGGTCGATCCCGTGAAAGGTGATCTGGAGAGGAATCTGCATGAACGTCTCCTGCTTTCTCAAAAGGCCGTCCGGCTCAGTCTGACGGCGGCGGTAAATTCCTCGAGCGGGGCCCGACCCCACTTTCGGGGCCGCTATACATACCCATTCAGCCGGGCGAGAGCAACGCCGATGCGCTGACCTCCCATTCTTCTGGATTACGCGCGCACTTGCAACCTTCCGGACACTCCCTCATATCAAGGCGCCCGCGCGTGGCGGGATTTGGTTTCTGGGCAATTTCCAAGGACGTGAACATGGCCGAAGAGAAGCGCGAGTTTCAGGCGGAAGTCGCCAAATTGCTGGATATCGTCGTTCACTCGCTCTACTCCAACAAGGAGATCTTCCTGCGCGAACTGGTGTCGAACGCGTCGGATGCGTGCGACAAGCTGCGCTATGCCGCGCAGACCGACGCGCAGCTGGTGGCCGGCGATTCCGATTACCGCATCCGCCTGATCCCCGACAGCGCGGCGGGAACGCTGACCATCGCCGACAACGGCATCGGCATGAACAAGGACGACCTGATCGCCAACCTTGGCACCATCGCCAAGTCCGGCACCGCCGAGTTCATGAGCCGCCTGACCGGCGACGCCAAGAAGGACATGACGCTGATCGGCCAGTTCGGCGTCGGCTTCTATTCCGCCTTCATGGTGGCCGAGCGCGTGACCGTGCTGACCCGCAAGGCCGGCGAGGAGCATGGCTGGCGCTGGGAAAGCGACGGCAAGGGCGAGTTCACCATCACCGCCGAGCCCGATGCCGCCCGCGGCGCCGCCATCACCCTGCATCTGCGCGAGGGCGAAAAGGAATTTTTGGAACGCCCGCGCCTGACCAGCATCGTCAAGCGGTACTCGGACCACATCGCCATTCCGGTGGTGCTGGTGGAAGGCGACAAGCAGGACACGCTGAATTCCGCCTCGGCGCTGTGGACCCGCTCGAAGTCGGAGGTCACCCCCGAGCAGTACAAGGAATTCTATCACCACGTGGCGCACGCCTTCGACGACCCGTGGCTGACCATCCATTACAAGGCCGAGGGCGCCATCGAATACAGCAGCCTGCTGTACGTGCCCGGCTCGAAGCCGTTCGACATCTTCCATCCCGACCGCAAGCATCACGTCAAGCTGTACGTCAAGCGCGTGTTCATTTCGGACGAGGCCGAGGGCCTGTTGCCGCCCTATCTGCGCTTCCTGCGCGGCGTGGTCGACAGCCAGGACCTGCCGCTGAACGTCAGCCGCGAGATGCTGCAGCACAACCCGGTGCTGGCCAAGATGAAGGCCGGCCTGGTCAAGCGCGTGCTGTCCGAGCTGAAGAAGAAGGCCGAGGACGACGCCGCCTCCTATGCCACCTTCTGGGAAGCCTTCGGCGCCGTGCTGAAGGAAGGCATCTACGAGGATTACGAGCGCAAGGGCGACATCCTGCCGCTGTGCCGGTTCCAGACCACCGGCGTCGACGGCTGGACCACGCTTGACGAGGTGGTCGGCCGCATGAAGGACGGCCAAGAGGCCATCTATTACGCCACCGGCGACGACGTTGCCGCCTTGAAGCGCAGCCCGCAGCTGGAAGGCTTTCTGGCCAAGGGCATCGAGGTGCTGCTGCTGACCGACCCCATCGACGAATTCTGGGTGCCGGCGGTGGGCGAAATCCAGGGCAAGCGCCTGAAGGCGATCACCGAAGGCGACATCGACCTGTCCAAGGTGACCGCCGACGACAAGGCCGACGAAGCCAAGCCCGAGGCGGCGCCTGCCGAGGCGCTGGATACCCTGATCGCCGCGCTCAAGCTGAACCTGGGCGACAAGGTCAAGGACGTGCGCGCGTCCGACCGCCTGACCAGCTCGGCGGTGTGCCTGGTGGCCGATGCCGGCCAGATGAGCCTGCACCTGGAAAAGCTGCTGAAGGCCCACAACCAGTTGGACCAGAACAGCCCGCGCGTGTTGGAAATCAACCCGCGCCATCCGCTGATCAAGGGTCTGGCCGACAAGGTGCGCGCCTCGGGCCGCGAGGCGGTCGAGGACATGGCCCTGTTGCTGCTGGATCAGGCCCGCATCGTCGAAGGCGAACCGCCGGCCGACCCGGTGGACTTCGCCCGCCGTCTGGCCAGCGTGATGGAAAAGGGCCTGTTGGGTTAAGGTCGCCGCTCCCCCTCCCGCCCGCCGGGAGGGGGCTTGTCCACACATGGTTCATCGCGGAATTCCGGGGAACTTGCCTTCAACGTCATCGCCGCGCTTGACCCGGAGATCCACGTGTTTCCGCGAAAAGGTCATTGGTAACAATGGCTTGGGCGTCCGCACGTGGATGCCCGCGTCAAGCGCGGGCATGACGGCGTCGGGGGCGGTAATGGGGCGTTTCCCGCCTCCCCGCGAATGCGTGAAGAACCTGTTATTTGGTGCCGTGCGCCACGCGGTCAGGCCGGCCATCCCACCGCCCTGGCGGTGGACCACGCATCGGCCAGGGTGGCGTGATGGTGGCGCACGGTGACCGGCCCGACATCCGCCGCCGAGCGGCCCGTGCGCGGGTCGAAGATGTGGTGGCAGCTGGCGCTGAACCGGGTGCCGTCGGCGGCCGAGGTCGCCAGCGCGCCCCTGGTCAACCGTTCGGCTCCGCCGCCGCTCAGCGCCACCTGCCAGGGCGAGCCGCCGGGCTTTGGCCCGAGGGCGCGGATTTCGCCCATGTTCACCAGCACCGCCTGGGCGCCGTGGCGCCGCAGCACATCGGCCACCCGGTCGGTGATGTAGCCTTGCGCGATGCCGTTCAGCGTCACCGCCATGCCGGGCCGGGCCAAGGCGATGCGTTGGGCGGCAATCTCGACGCCTTGCCAATCCACCAGCGGCAGCACCCGGCGGATGGCGTCGTCGTCCGGCCCGGCGGGATCGGCGCCGGGGCGCGAGAAATGGTCGGCGTAAAGCTGCCACAGCGGCTGCACGGTAACGTCGAAGCGGCCTTGGGTGCGCCGTGACACCGCCGCCGCCACCGACAGCACTTCCACCAATTCCATGGGCGGCGCCACAAGCCCGCCATCGCGGTTGAGCCGGCACAGCGCCGAATCCTCGCGATAGAGACTGAAGATGGCCTCCAGCCGCTCGACCTCTGCCAGACAGGCATGGATCAGCGCGCGGGCGGCGGCACGGTCGGGGTGGTAGAGCCGCAACGAGGCCTGGGCACCCAACGCGCTGCCGCGCCATTCCCACAGCTCGGTCGCCGGGGCCGCGCCCCCGGTCAACGCCATGCCACCGGCAGCGGCGGCGATGGCAAGGAAACGGCGCCGTTCAATGCCCGCCATGGCCGCCTCCGATGCCGGAGCCCAGGATGTAGTCGTGCGGAAGGTGGGCGAAATCCACCACCTGGCCGCCATGGGCGGCGATGAAGGCTTCGGCCGCCGGACGCTCGGAAAACGGAATCGCCTCGGGCGAGCCCATGCCGCCCACACGATTGCTGCCGATGACGAACAACGCCGTGCGAGCCTCGACCCAGGCGTCGGGCCGGTCCCACGACGACGATTTGCCCATGTCGCTGACATAGACGGCCAGGATGTCCTTGGGTTCCTCGGGCAACAGGGTGAAGGCGATGGCGTCGCGCGCCGAGGTGAACCACACCGGTTGCCCGCCGCTTTTCAGCATCACCTCGCCCTTGGGGCCGGCATGCTCGGCTACCGCCATGTTGCAGAAATGGCCGATGGCGTCGGGTGGGATGGCGACCGGCGGCGGTACCTCGACCTCGGGTTTGCCGCAGGCCGACAGCAGAACGGCCACCAGCAGGGGCGCGAACCTGTTCATAGCGGTCGTCTCCGGAATGCCAGAATGGCGACGGCCAAAGGCACCGCTACCCACGCCACCAATGCCGCAACCAGCGCGGCCGGCCGCACCAGTTGATCGCCCGCCAGCCCGGCCAATCCGGAAAACTGCCGTACCTCGCCGAAGCCGGTCAGGTTGAGCAGGCGGAACACATCGGCCGGATTGACCAGCAGCACCCAGGGGAACAGCGCGCCCACCGCCCCCTGCCCCTGGGTGGCGGCAAGAACGCCCAGCAGCACAAGGTCGTACAGCAGCACCAGCAGCAGCCACAGACCAACCGCCAGCCCGGCGGCGGTGGCGCGTTCGCGCACGCAGGTGCTTGCCAGATAGCCCAGTGCCAGGAACACCGCCCCCAGCGCCACCGACGACGCCACCAGAACGACGAACGACGGCCATTGCTCGACGCCGCCCTTGATGGCGATGGCGACGCCCGCCGCGCCATAGCCCACGATGGTGGCCACCGCCAG
This sequence comes from Magnetospirillum sp., assembly GCA_035298685.1. Classification (GTDB taxonomy): domain Bacteria; phylum Pseudomonadota; class Alphaproteobacteria; order Rhodospirillales; family Magnetospirillaceae; genus Magnetospirillum. Next base: position 7,376 of record DATGXU010000574.1, read on the forward strand.
CAGGGCGGTGTGGCCGAGGAACTTGCCGACGACGATCTGCCAGCGCCGCACCGGATAGCTGAGCAACAGCAAAAGCGTGCCCCGCTCGGCCTCGCCCACCACCGCGTCGAAGGCCAGCATCAACGCCATCAGCGGCAACAGGAACACGGTCAGGCTGGCCAGGCTGACCACCGTCACCGCCAGCGGCGAGGCGCCCACATGCCCGACCGGGGCGCTGCCCAGAAAGGCCAAGCCCAGCGCCAGCCCCAACAGGATCAGCGTCGTCGCCGCCAGCCAGCGGTTGCGCAGGCCGTCGCGGAATTCCTTGGTGGTGAGGATGATCACGACCGACATGCGCCCTCCGCCAGGAAATAGGCGTAAAGATCGTCCAGGCCCGGCTCGGTGACGCCAAGATCCTGCGGATCGCGGGCCATCAGGGTGCGCAGGGTGTCCATCTTGGCCTCGGGCGGCACCGACAGCGCCACCTCCTCGCCGGAACGCAGCCGCGCCCGCACCACCACCGGCAGCCCGGCGCGGCGGCGAAGCTCGTCCAGCCGGCCAAGCGCCACCAGCCGGCCATGGTCCATGATGGCGATGCGGTCGGTGCGTTCCTCAAGCTCGGTCAGCACATGCGACGACAGGATGACGGCGGCGCCATCGGCGGCCCGCGCCCGCACGATCTCGTAAAAGGCCTGGCGCAGCTCGGGGTCCAGGCCGCTGGTGGGTTCATCCAGCAGCAGCAGTCGGGGATGGCCCAGCATGGCCTGGGCCAGGCCAAGACGCTGGCGCATGCCTTTGGAATAGGTGGAGACCCGGCGGCCGGCGGCGGCGGCCAGCCCCACTTGGTCCAACAGGCCCAGCCCCTCGCGCGGAGTGCGCCCCTTCAGGCGGGCATAAAAGCCGATCAGCTCGGCTCCGGTCATGGAGTCCTGGAAAACCACCGATTCCGGCAGGAAGCCGATGGCGCGCCGCGCCTCGGAGGTGACGTCGCCCGGCGCCTCGCCCAGCACGCGGATGCGCCCGGCGCTGGGCGGCATCAGCCCCAGCATCAGCTTCATCAGCGTGGTCTTGCCGGCGCCGTTGTGGCCAAGCAGCGCAAGGCGCTCGCCCGCCGGCACCGACAGGGTGACGCCTGCCACCGCCTCGCGCGGGCCGAAAAGCTTGACCACGCCGTCCAGTTCCACCGCCGCCATCATGGCGCCGCCTCGCCGGGCGGGCGCATCAGGGGGGCGCTGTCCACCACGCCGCCGGGGGTGACCGCCGGGAACTGGTTCTGGGCATAGCGCACCACCGCCACCGCCGGGCTGTTCAGCAGCAGCTTGGCCGCCGGCACCGCCCAGACGATGCGGTCGACCACGTCATTAGGACGATAGGCGCTGTCGGCGATGCCGTCGCCGTCGAGATCGAAGGCGGGGTTGTCGCTCCAGTAATTGCCGCGTCCGTTTTCCGACCAATCCAGCGCGCGGGTGCCCACATACATGACCTGGGTGCGATTGGCGACAAAGGCGTTGCCGGAGAACCGGTTGCCCTCGGACCCGGCGGTGAAGTGGACGCCGATGTCGCAGCCCTGAAAACGGTTGCCGACGAAGCGGTTGTTGGTGGCGCTGTAGATGAACACGCATTTGCCGGCGCCTTCGGCCACGTTGCCTTCGAACAGCGAGCGATCGGCGGTATTGAGCAGCAGGCCGTAATCGCGGTCTCCCGCCGAGCGGTTGTCGCGCGCGACGATGCCGTGGGAATACATCAGGGCGAAGCCGAGATCGTTGCCCAACGAGCGGTTACCCGTCACGGTGCCGCCATCGGTCCACATGTAATGGATGCCGAAGCGCACGCCCTGGAACTGGTTGTCGCTGAACACGTTGCCCCGGCTGGCGGTGCAGCGGATGCCGTCGCGCCCTCCGCTTGCCCGGCTGCCTTCCACCCGGGAGTCCGGGGAATTCCACACCGAGAACGCATCGCCCCGGTCGTTGGTGCGCAGATCCGTCCGCCCCACCACCACGTTCCGCCGCGCCACCGCCGCGCGCGGGCCGCGCAGGGCGATGCCGAACAGCGAATTCTCGACGCGGTTGTCCTCGATCACCGCGCGGTCGGCGCCACGGTCGGCATAGATGCCGGCGTCGATGTCCTCTTGCCGAATGCCGGAATTGCGCACCACCAGGCCGCGCACGGTGACGTCGGGCGCGGTGATGCGGATGACGGTTCCCGTGCCGCCGCCATCCACCACCGCACCGGGCACCGCACCGGGCACCGCACCGGGTTCGCCCTGCAGCACCAATCCCGGCTTGTCCAGCACCACCCCGCCGGCATGGACGCCGGGGACCAGCACCAGCACGTCGCCAGCGGCAGCGGTCGATACGGCGGCGGCCAGGGCGCCGGGCGCCACCCGCGCCTCGGCCGCCGCTGCCGGCGACGTCCAGACCAGGGCGGCGACCAGCACGGCCCGCATCAGGCGGTGGCCGGTTCCACCAGCATGCGGCCACGCATCTCCATGTGAAGGGCGTGGCAGAACCACATGCAGTAATACCAGTGCACGCCCGGACGGTCGGCGGTGAAGGTCACCGACGCGGTGGCCTGCGGCCCGATCTCGAAGGCGATGCCGTGGTTGGACAGGGTGAAGCCGTGGGTCAGGTCCTCAACGTCGTCGATGTTGGTGATGAAAATGGTGACCTCGTTGCCCTGCTTCACGGTGAACTCATCCAGCGAAAAGATGGGCGCCTGGCTGTACATGTAGACGCGCACCTTGTTGCCGTCGCGGATGACGGTCTTGGCGTCCTCCAGCTTGACGTTGTCCTTTTTCGCCCAGTCGCGCGCTTCCTGCCACAGCGGGTCGTTGCGGTCGTAAACGTGGCGCGGCTTGACGAAATTGCGGTGCACGATGGTGACGTCGTGCGGCTCGGCAAAGCTGGGGCCGTCATGCACCAGCGTCATCTTGCCGTCGCCGGTAAAGAGCAGCTGGTCGTTCTCGGGCTTCAGCGGACCGACGTTGAGGAAGCGATCCTTCGAGAATTTGTTCAGCGACATCAGCCACTTGCCGTCGGCGTCCTTGGTCTCGCCCATGGAGGTGTGGTTGTGGCCGGGCTGGTAATGGACGTCCACCTTGGCGATGATCGGGTCGACCTTCTCGCCCTTATAGGCGCGCCGCGCCTTGTCGAGGTTCCACATCACCATCTGGCTGTCCAGGAACAGCGTGGTGAAGGCGTTGCCCTTGCCGTCATAGGCGGTGTGCAGCGGCCCCAGGCCCAATTGCGGTTCGGCCACCACGCACGAGCGCGGATCGGCATCCTTGTCGAACAGGGCGTCCACCAGCCGCACGTCGATCACGGTGACGGTGGGCGACAGCTTGCCGTTGAACACCACATGGATGCCGTCGGGGGCGGTGTTGCAGCCGTGCGGATTGTTGGCGATGGGGATATAGCGGGTATAGGGCGAGCCGTGGCGGCCATCCAGCACCGGCACGCCGTTCATCATCTGCGCCTTGCCGCCTTTGACCGCCTCTTCGATGCGCTTGATGTTGAAGATGACGCCCCAATCGCGCTCGGCCGACATCATCTCGGGGCCGGTCATGCCCATTTCCGAGTTGTAGCAGGTGGCGAAGGCGTATTTGCCCTGATAGTCGGCATCGGTGTTGTCCAGATTGCCGTCCACGATCACCTGCCACGCCACCTTCATGGCCTCACCGTCCACGGCGGTGAACAGGGTGCGGTAGGTCTTGGGGTCGTTCATGGTCTTGCCGTCGTTGACCAGCGGCGCCTCGTGCTCGCCGTTGATGAACAGATAGCCGGTCTTGGGGAATTTCTGCGGCCGCATGCCATGGGCGTCATGGGTGTTGGGCAGCTCGATGATCTTGTCGCACTTCATGATGTCGCAGCGGATGCGGGCCAGCCGGGTGTTGGCCTTGTCCTGAATGAAGATGTAGCGGCCGTCATAGGTGCCGTTGGTGAAGCTCATATGCGGGTGGTGGGCGTCGCCGTTCTGATAGGTGACCATGCCCCGCTTCTTCAGGAACTCGCGGCTGTCGGGCGTCAGGCCCTCGCTCAGCACCTTCAGCGACTCGTTGGTCTGGCCCCAGCCGGTGGCGCTGCAGCGGTTGAACACCGGGATGCGCATCAGTTCGCGCATGGACGGCAGGCCAAGAATCCGCACTTCGCCCGATTGGCCCGAGGACGAGAAAACGTAGTATTCGTCCAACTGTCCCGGCGCCACCTCGCCCACCCTGGGATTGACCGTATCCCCGGCGGGATTGGGCAGTTTCGGCCCCTTGGGCAGGTCCTTCGGCTGCTGCTGTTGCGCCAGGGCCGGCGCGCCCAGCCCGGCGGCGGCGGCCCCCACCCCCGCCGCGCCCGCCAGCTTCATCGCCTCGCGGCGCGAAAGACCGTCACGCTTGTCGTCGTCCTTGGGATGGTCCGACATCTCTACGTTCCTCCATGGGGTGGGGCGGCCGGTTGGGTTCCGGCCGGGGGTGGCGCCGACATGGCGGCGCGGCGCTCACGCTTCAGGCGGCGCTGGATCATGGCGGGACAACGGTGCTCGTCCCAATAGAGGGTCTGGCAGTGCAGGCAGGTGATGCACTCGTTGGGATTGATGCGGCCGTCGGGGTGAATGCACTGCACCGGGCATTCGTTGGCGCAACGCTGGCACGGCTTGCCGCATTCGCCGTGGCGCTTCAGCCATTCGAACATGCGCAGCCGGGCGGGAATGGCCAGCGCCGCCCCCAGCGGGCACAAATAGCGGCAGAAGAAACGCTCGATGAACAGCCCGGCCGCCAGCAGCGCCACCGCGAACAGCACGAACGGCCAGTGGCGGATGAATTTCAGGATGATGGCGGTCTTGAACGGCTCGATTTCGGCCAGATGCTCGGCGCTGGTCAGCGAATAAAGCGCAAAGCCGAACAGCCCGAGGAAGATGACGTATTTCAGCGGCCACAGCCGTTCATGCAGGCCCCAGGGCACGGCGAGTTGCGGCACCCTCAGCCGCTTGGCGGCCAGGCTGACGAATTCCTGCAAGGCGCCGAACGGACACAGCCAGCCGCAAAAGGCGCCGCGCCCCCAGAACAGCAGCGCCGCCGCCACCGCGCTCCACAGGATGAACAGCAGCGGGTCCATCAGGAAGTAATCCCACGAGAACCCGGTCACCAGCGCGTTGGACAGCGCCAGGATGTTGACCACCGACAATTGGGCGTCGGCGTACCAGCCCAGCCACACCAGGGTGAAGGCCAGGAAGCTGAAGCGCACCCAACCGGTCAGGCGCGGATGCCTGACCAGCACGTCCTGGAAGAAGAAGATGGCGGTCAGCAGCGCCAGCGCCAGCACCAGAATGACGATCTGCCCCGACTTGGCCATCCAGATGCGCTGCCACAGGGTCTGGCCGTCGGGGGCGGCGGTTTCGGCCTTGGCCGGGATGGGCTTGAGCCACTTTTCCGGCAGGCCATAGGAAAGCTCGAAGGTGAGGAACACCTTTTCCAGCGCCCCCACCGGCCGCTGCACCAGCAATTGCAGGGTGAACGGCTGGGCCGGGTCCAGGTCGGCGCCCTCGGGCACCACGAACAATCCGACCTCCTGGAATGGCGGCGCCCCGCCGGCGGCTATGTCGCCCAGGCGTTCGTAATTGCGGTCGCGGAAACGGATGGTGCTGGTGTCCTGCACCAGCTCGAAGCGATCGAAGATGCCGCCACGCACATAGCCCGAGCCGCGGAACGAATAGCGCCCCGACGCCATCACCACAATGGCCGGGCGGTCGCCCACGCGCTGCCGCAGCGCCTGATACTCGCCCTCGCCCAGCAGCGAGCGGCCGACGACCGGTGCCGACAGTTCGGCCAGATAGAGGTCCATGAAGGTGTCGTCGTCGTCGCCCGCTTCCGGCCGCTCGGCGGCGCGGGGATCGCCCTGTGCGGCGAAGGCGCGGTTGACGTCGCCCACCGACAGATGCAGGCGCCGCACCGAGCCGTCGCCCACCAGCTCGTCCCAGCTCTCGAGGCCCTGGCGGGCGGGGTCGATCTCACGCCTGGCCTGGGCTGTCTGCGGCGCCGCGCCGCCCACCCCGCGCGATCGCGCCACCAGCACCCCCGCCCGCACCATGGTGTCGCCGATGACCATGACGGTGACGGTGGCGCCGCTGACCACGTCGGGGCCCTTGACCGATGCCGGGGCGGCGACGTCGAGCACGTTGCGGCCCACATAGCCGGCGATGAAATCCTCGATCTTCTTTTGCGGAATGCCGATGAGCACGATGGGCTCGGCATGCTTCATCAGCTTGGCGCCGACGATGCGCCCCTGGCTGTCCATGCCCACCGCCACCTGGATGGGCTTGCCGGAATAGCCGGCGGCGTTGACCGCGTCGGAATTCAGGAACACCCAGCCCAGCAGCTTGTCGCCCTGATAGGCGGCGGCGGCCGGCGGCGCGCCTTCCACCGGGCCCAGCCGGTCGGCGCCGGGGAAGACCTGGGCCAGCGGCACCTGTTCGATGACGTCGGCAAGGCTCATGGCGACGGCGCTGCTCACCCAGCCAAGGAATACGATCAACAGAATAGGCAGCCTTGCCACCCGGCTATCCCCAACGGTTCGAAGCGTGGCCTTTAATTGGGGCGAGCCACATCCATGGATGATCATCCGGCAGCGGTATCGCCGTCTGGGTATGGCAAAGCGGCAGTGCCGGCCCCCGCCCCCAAGCGCCATCTGTCATCGGAAGGCAGAGCGGCGGGGACCCCAAGTGAGCAGGCCGTTGAACCCCGATTGGCCGATCCCGGACGTGGGGTCGGTGGATGAGCTGATGAGCATCGCCGTCGCCATGGAGGCCGAGGCGGCGCGGCGCTATGACCAACTGGCCCGCCGCGTCGGCGCCCGTGGCCAGGACGAACTGGCGGCGCTGTTCGCCCGTCTGGCGCAGCTCGAGCGCGAGCATCAGCATGGGCTTGAGCGATGGGCCGGCCGCGAGATGCGTCCCACGCCCATGGCCGCCCGCTTCGGCTGGCACTTGCCGGAAACCTTTGGCGACGAGGCCGACGAGCGCCCGCTCGACCCCTATCTGGCGCTGGCGGTGGCGGTGCGCAACGAAGAGCGCGCCTTCGCCTTCTACAGCTACCTGTCGGCGCAATGCGCCGCCACGCCGGCATTGCGGGCTCGCGCCGAATCGCTGGCCCGCGAGGAGCTGGCCCACGTCGCCCTGTTGCGCGGCATGCGCCGCCAGGCCTTTCACCGGCGCGAGCGCCGCCCGCCGCCGCCGCGCGTCCATACGGTGGCCGAGCTGGCGCGGCTGGCGCGGGGATTGGCGGCGGGTTCGGCCGAGTTGGACCGGCTGTCGCACTCCGCCCTGGCCGGGCATCCGGCATCCCGCCTGCTGGGCACGCCCGCCATCGATCCGGGCCAGCCGGCAGGCCCGGGCTCGAACACCGTGGAACAGGCCCGCCGACGGGGCGCCCTGGTGCCGGGGGCGCTGGCTGCCGAAGACCTGCTGCGTCTGGCTGTCGCCGACGCGCAGGAAATCCTCGACCTTTATCTGTCGGTCGCCGACGCCGCCAGCGACGAGGACGTGCTGACCCGGGCGCAGCAACTGGCCGAGCGGGCGATGGCGCGGCTGGCGCTGGTCAACGAAATGGCCGCCCAGGTTCGCGCCTGAGCGCGCCGCCCGCAATTCTGAACCCTTGCAATCCGCGTTGCGAAACCCGACCCTTAGGGGACTATGACCGACCTTTTCGGCCGGGGGCGGGTTACAGCGGTGCTGGGCCCTACCAACACCGGCAAGACTCATTACGCTTTGGAACGCATGCTGGGGCATGCGTCGGGGATGATCGGCTTTCCGCTGAGGCTGCTGGCGCGCGAGAATTACGACCGCATCGTCCGCGCCAAGGGCGCGGCCAACGTGGCGCTGATCACCGGCGAGGAAAAGATCGTCCCGCCCCATCCGCGCTGGTTCGTCTGCACGGTGGAATCCATGCCGCTGGACCGCCGCGTCGCCTTTCTGGCGGTGGACGAAATCCAGCTGTGCGCCGACCCCGAGCGCGGCCACATCTTCACCGACCGGCTGCTGCATGCGCGCGGCAGCCAGGAAACGCTGTTCCTGGGCGCCGAGACCATGAAACCGCTGTTGAAGCGACTGGTGCCGGGGGTCGAGTTCATCACCCGGCCACGGCTGTCGTCGCTGAGTTACGCCGGGCCGCGCAAGCTGAACCGGCTGCCGCCACGGTCAGCCATCGTCGCCTTTTCCGCCGCCGAGGTCTACGCCATGGCGGAATTCGTCCGCCGCCAGCGCGGCGGCGCGGCGGTGGTGCTGGGGGCGCTGTCGCCGCGCACCCGCAACGCCCAGGTCGAGCTGTATCAGGCGGGCGACGTGGATTACATCGTCGCCACCGACGCCATCGGCATGGGCCTGAACATGGACGTGGACCATGTGGCCTTTGCCCAGTTGCGCAAGTTCGACGGCCGCGTGCCGCGCGATCTGGAACCCGCCGAGATCGCCCAGATCGCCGGCCGCGCCGGCCGCCACATGAACGACGGCACCTTCGGCACCACCGCCGATATCGGCGGGCTGGCGCCGGAATTGGTGGAAGCGGTGGAAAACCACGCCTTCGCCCCGGTCAAGGCGCTTTCGTGGCGCAATTCCGACCTGCGCTTCACCTCGGTCGAGGCGCTGCTGGGCGCGCTCGACCGTCCGCCGCCCGAACCGGGGCTGATCCGCGCCCGCGAGGCCGACGATCAGGTGGCGCTGACCCATCTGGCCCACGACCCCGACATCCTGAAACTGGCCAACCACCCCGAGCGGGTGAAGCTGTTGTGGGACGTGGCCCAGGTGCCCGATTTCCGCAAGGTGATGGCCGATGCCCATACCCGGCTGCTGGCGCAACTGTTCCGCCACCTGACCGGGCCGGGCCGGCGGCTGCCCACCGACTGGCTGGCCGGCCATGTGGGGCGTCTTGACCGCACCGACGGCGAGCTGGACACCCTGCTGGGCCGCATCGCCCACGTGCGCACCTGGACCTATGTGTCCCACCGCGCCGATTGGGTGGCCGACCCGCTGCATTGGCAGGAGCGCACCCGCGCCATCGAGGACAAGCTGTCCGATGCCCTGCACGACCGCCTGACCCAGCGTTTCGTCGACAAGCGCACCGCCCATCTGGTGCGCCGCATGCAGGACGACGGCGATCTGCTGAGCGCGGTGGCGCGCTCGGGCGAAGTGCTGGTGGAAGGCCATTTCGTCGGCCGGCTGTCGGGCTTTCGCTTCGTGCCCGACACCGCCGAGGGCGTCAACGCCGCCAAGGCGGTGCTGGCGGCGGCGGCGCGCGGGCTGAAATCGGAAATCGCCGCCCGCACCGAGCGGCTGTGCGCCGACGACGACAGCGCCTTCGCTTTGTCCGCCGACGGGCTGGTGCTGTGGCAGGACCAGCCGGTGGCGCGGCTGGTGGCCGGACCCGAGATGCTGAAGCCGGCGGTCGAGCCGCTGCCCAGCGACCTGCTGGAACCGGCCATGCGCGAGCGGATGCGCAAACGGCTATCCGAGTGGCTGGCCGGCGCGGTGGCCGATGCCTTCCGCCCGCTGCTGCGGGCGCGCGCGGCGCCGGTGAAGGGGGCGGCGCGCGGCCTGATCCACCAATTGGCCGAAGCCATGGGCAGCATGCCGCGCGCCGGAGCCAGCGGCCAGATGACGGCGCTGGACGACGACGCGCGCAAGAACCTGACGCGCCTGAACATCCGCTTCGGCGTCGAGAGCGTGTACCTGCCAACTTTGCTGAAACCCGCCGTGCAGCGCCTGCGTGCCCTGCTGTGGGCCGCCACCCATGGCCGGCAACCTTTTGCGCCCCCCGGCGAGCGGGTCGCAGTCGCGGTGGCGGCGGACGTCCCCGCCGATTTCTACGAGGCGGTGGGCTATCGCGTGCTGGGGCCCAGAGCCATCCGCGTCGATATGCTGGAACGCTTCGCCGCCGAGGCACGGCGGCTGTCGCGCGAGGCCAAGGACGGCTTCGCAGCCCCACCCACCCTGGCGTCACTGCTGGGGCTGAGCGCCGACGAACTGGCCGACGTGCTGACCGCCCTGGGCTATCGCCGCCACGACGACAACGGCGCCCCCCGCTGGCTGCAACCTCGCCGCCCCGCCGCCAAACGCCCGCCGCGAACCCGGAACAGCCCCGCCGGCGACGACTCGCCGTTCGCGGTGCTGCGGAATCTGTGATGGGGCGTGCGTCAGGTTTGACGCTCGCCGCCCTAAAACAGCGCCACGCCCTTTTTCTTGAACAGACGGCTGCACAGCACCACCGTCTCGTTGGGTCCGTCGCCCACCGGCGCGCGGACGGCGACGTTATCCAGCGCGCTGGCGATTTCCACCGCCAGCTCGAACAGTTCGGCGGGCGAGCGACCGTCCAGGGGCGGATAGTGGCCATCGGCCATCAGATCGACTTGGATCATGGGTGTCTCCTTCCCCGCCATCAGAACAGCTCCATGCCGTCGTCGGCCAGATTCCTGCCGTGGAACACCACCTCGTCGCCAAGTTGCACACCCAGGCGGGCATGAACCTCGGCGTCTGGTACCGACCGTGCGATGAAGGCGGCGAAATCATAAAGGTATTCGTGTGCCTTGATCGTGAGCGGCTGGTAGTGCGGGTCGCAGTTGCGCCCAAGACTGACCAGGAACATTTTCTTCTCCCGCCCCTTGAGCATTTGGTCAGACCATCATACGCCCGGCACCGGGGCGCACTTATGCGAAAGACCACCCCACTGGCATGTGGGGAACTCATGCGGAAGTATTTAAAATTATCGGCAATTACGTGCATTCCGCGCGAACAGACGGTTCAGCGCGGAATGGCCCCGGAGTTTATTCGGGCCAGGCGACGATGTGGTGGTCCAGCGGCCCGGCGCGGTTTTCCGCGATGACGCGGCCGCGCACCGAGATGCCGGCCTCGTGCACCGTGTTGGCGTCGCCCGACACCAGCGGGTGCCACCATTCCAGCGGCTTGCCCTCGGCCAGCAGGCGGTAGGCGCAGGTGCTGGGCAGCCAGTGCAGGGCGCCGACCGCGTCGGCGGTCAGCTGGACGCAATCGGGCACATGCCGCTTGCGGTCCGCGTAATCCTTGCACTGGCAGGTGCCCAGGTTCAGCAGGCGGCACGCCACGTTGGTATAGGCGATCTCGCCGGTATCCTCGTCCTCGAGCTTATGCAGGCAGCATTTGCCGCAGCCGTCACACAGGCTTTCCCATTCCTGACTGTCCATGGAAGCCATGGGCTTGGTCCGCCAGAACGGTAAGCTTGTCTTGGGAGCGGATGAACTCTCGGACATGGGGGTAGATTTCCTCGCGCCAGCGGCGGCCGTTGAACACGCCATAATGGCCGACCTTGGGCGCCAGGAGATGCCTGCGCATGCTGTCCGGCAGGTTGGCGCACATGCGATGCGCCGCCTCGGTCTGACCGACGCCGGTAATATCATCTTTTTCACCCTCGATCGTCATCAATGCGGTGTGACGAATAAGAGAGGGATCGACCTTGCGGCCACGGCTGACCATGCGGCCTTCGGGCAGGTGGTGTTCGATGAACACGGTCTTCAGCGTCTGCAGGTAATATTCCGCCGGCAGATCCATCACCGCCAGGTATTCGTCATAGAACTCGCGATGCTTTTCCGCCGAGTCGCCGTCGCCGCGCACCATGTTGTGGAACAGCTTCAGATGTTCGTTCACGTGGCGCTCGGGGTTCAGGCTCATGAAGCCCTGAAGCTGCAGGAAGCCGGGATAGACCCGGCGGCCACGGCCTTCGTGCACGAACGGCACGGTGTTGATGACGTGGCTTTCGAACCACGATAGCGGCCGTTCGTTGGCGACCTGGTTGACCTTGGTGGGGTTGATGCGGGTGTCCATGGGGCCGCCCATCAGCACCATCGAGCTGGGCTGGCGCGGGTCCTGGTTGGCCGCCATCAGCGACACCGCCGCCATCACCGGGATCGACGGCTGGCACACCGCCAGGACGTGGGTGTCGGCGCCCAGGAAATGCAGCAGCTCGACGATGTAGTCGATGTAATCGTCCAGCGTGAACGGCCCTTCATGCATGGGCACGTCGCGGGCGTCGATCCAGTCGGTGATGTAGATGTCGTGGTCGGGCAGCATGGTCTCGACCGTGCCGCGCAGCAGGGTGGCGTAGTGGCCCGACATGGGCGCCACCACCAGCACGCGGGGATCGCGGCGGTCGGTCTGGCGCTGGAAGTGCAGCAGGTCGCAGAACGGCTTTTGGTAGACCACCACTTCGCGCACCGCCACCTCGGCGCCGTCGATGGTGGTGGTCGGCAGGTCGAATTGCGGCTTGGCATAACGGCGAGTGGTGCGCTCAAGCAATTCGGCGCCGGCGACGATGGCCCGGCCCATGGTGGTGTGGGCCACCGGCATCCACGGATTGCTGAAAGCCGTGCGCATGGCTTCGACCCACAAACGGGTGGGGCCGAGCGCGGCGTGCTGGAACTCGTGGAGATGATAGAGCATCGATCCGTTCCCCTTCCCGAGGCATGACAATCTGGATAGTTTTGTTACCCAAAATCGCTATGGCTTGGCAATAAAATTATTTCCCGTAGGGGTATTGCCAAAGCATGATAGCGGCCGACCGCATTGTGCGGTGCGGCATGGGCAAGGATAAAGGGAAGGCGTTAAGCGGGTCTGAACGGTGCTGCAATGCAGCAAATGACACGAGGCGTCAGCGTCGGTCGATCAGGTGCACGAAAGACGCGAAGACGGAACCTGCCCGCAACCCGACCGTTCCCAGGTCGGTGCCGGCGGCGTCGGCCACCTGGAACAGCGGCGCGCCACCCTCGGACAGAATGGTGGCGTAGTGGAACTCATGGCCGCGAAAGATGGTGCCGGCGACGCCCAGCGGGCTGTCGGCCAGCAGGCGGGCCTGACGATAGCCCAGATGCAGCCGCCGCCGGGCGAAACTGGTCTCCAGCGGCAACAGGCCGGCCATGGGGTGACGGGTGCCGTCGCCATCGGTCAAGCCCTGGCCCAGCACCATGTAGCCGCCGCATTCGCCGAACACCGCCGCCCCCTTGGCGGCGTGGGCACGCAGGCCGGCCAGGAAGCGGTGGTTGGCGGCCAGACGGCCGGCATGCAGCTCGGGATAGCCCCCCGGCAGATACACCGCGTCGCCATCGGGGGCCTGGTCGGCCAGCGGCGAAAACAGGGTCAGCTCGGCCCCGGCCCGGCGCCAGCCGTCCAGCAGCGCCGGATAGGCGAAGGCGAAGGCGCTGTCGCGCGCCACCGCGATGCGTTGCCCCAGCGGCGGCAGCGGAACCGGCACGGCGCCGGCCAGCGCCGATGGCCGCGCCAGCCCCAGCAGGCGATCCACCGCCACATGCTCGCCCACGGCGGCGGCGGCGGCGTTCAGGAAGGCGGCCAGATCGGGATGCTCGCACGCCTGCACCAGCCCCAGATGGCGGCTGGGCACCGCCAGCCAGTCCAGCTTGGGCAGGAAGCCCAGGATGTCCACCTGGGGGCAGGCGCGGGCGCAGGCCTGGGTAATCATGCGCTTGTGCTTGTCGCCGGCCACCCGGTTGAACACCACGCCCTTGATGCGCACGTCGTCGCGGAAGCGGGCGAACCCCGCCAGCACCGCCGCCGCCGAGCCGGTCATGCCGCGCCCGTCGATCAGCAGCACCACCGGCCAGCCGGTCAGCGCCGCCACGTCGGCGGTGGCCCCGGCATGCTCGCCCTCGGGCACGGCGGCGCCGTCGAACAGGCCCATGACGCCTTCGCACACCACCAGATCGGCATCCGCCGCCAGCCCGCCCGCCAGCCCGGCCACGCTGTCGGGGCGCATGGCCCAGGCATCCAGATTGACGCAGGGCCGCCCGGTGGCGGCGGCATGGAATTGGGGGTCGATATAGTCGGGCCCGACCTTGGCCGAGGCGACCCGCACGCCCCGCCCGGCCAGATGGGCCAGCAGGCCCAGCGTCAGCAGGGTCTTGCCGCTGCCCGAGGACGGCGCGGCGATGACCAGGCCCGGCGCCGCCATCCTATTTCAGGTGCTTCTTCAGCGCGGCGGCCAGATCGTCGGCGCTGGTGCCGTGGGAAAAACCGGCGACGAAGCGGCCATCGGGACCCATCAGATACAGGATCGACGAATGATCCACCGTATAGCTGGTGTCGTCGCCGCCCTTGGCGCGGGCGGCAAAGACCTTGAACGCCTTGGCGGCGGCGGCCACCTGCTCGACGCTGCCGCCAAGGCCGACCATGGCCGGATGGAACGCCGCCACGTACTCCTTGAGCACCGCCGGGGTGTCGCGCTGGGGATCGACGGTGATCAGGATGGGAACGATCTTGGCCGCGTCCGACGGGTCCAGCCGATCCATGGCGGCGGCCGCCACCGACAGCGAGGTCGGGCAGACGTCGGGGCAAAAGGTGTAGCCGAAATAGATCAGCATCCAGCGACCGCGGAAATCCTGGTCGGTGACGGTACGGCCGTTGCCGTCCACCAAAGTGAAGGGACCGCCCAGGCTGGCCTGGGGCGCGTGCTCGCCGTTCGACCACACCACCAGCCGCGAGCCGAAGGCCAAGGCGGCGACCACGACCACGGCAAGGACGGCGAACAAAGAAGTGCGGTTTCTGGTCACGGAACGGCGTCCTTTCATGATCGCGTCAGGCGGCCAGCTGCCAGGCCATGAAGCCCAGCACGCCGGCATTGGCGGTCAGCAACAGCGGCGCCCACCGCAACAGCGGCGCTCGCCAGCGGGAAACGGCGAAATGGCCGATGGCGCCCACCGCCACCAGCACCGGAACGGTGCCGGCGGCAAAGGCCAGCATGGCCATCGCGCCGGCCAGAGGGTCGGCGGTAGCCGCCGCCGCCGCCAGCGCGGCGTAAAGCAGGCCACAGGGAATGAACCCCAGCGCCACCCCCAGCAGCCAGCCGCGCAGCCCGGTGGGCGAGGCGAACAACGGCTGCGCCCAGCGGCCGACGCTGCGGCTCCACCAGCTTTCCCCATAGCCGCCACCTCCAACGCCCAGGGCGGCCTTGAGGCGCGGCACCGCCATGCCCAGCAGGAACAGGGCGGCCACCGCCAGCAATCCGGCGGCCAGGAAGCGGAACCCGCCCCAGCCGGCCAGCGCCCCGGCGGCGAAACCGCCCACCGCCCCCAGGGCGGCGTAGGTGGTGGCCCGGCCCAGGTGATAGGGCAGCAGCGCCGCCCCCGACAGCCGATGCCATTCGCCCATGCGCGCCACCGGCACCTGTTCCAGCCGCGCCGCCACCTGGCTGAGCACGAACGGCCCGCACATGCCGGCGCAATGGGACAGCGAACCGATCAGCCCGGTCAGGAACAGGCTGGACAACAGCCCGCCATTGTCGGCCACGGTGACGCGGCAGACGGCAAGACCGGCAGAGAGCGAGGTAAGCAGGGAATCCATGGTTGCTCGCGACAATAGGCGGGAATCAGCCCGGGTTCCACCACTTCAAACGCTGGCGCAGGGCGACCACGCCGCCCACCACCAGCATGGCCGGCGGCTCCACCGGCTGCGCGGCCAGATCGGCGACCACGCGGTCCAGGCGGCTTTCCAGCACGCGCTGGCGCGGCGTCGCCGCCTTCGAGACGATGGCGACCGGTTCGTCGGCGCGGCGGCCGGCGGCCAGCAGGCGTTCCACCACCTTGTCCAGCTGACGCAGCGCCATATAGAACACCAGCACCTGGGCGCCGCGCGCCAGCCCGTCCCAGTCGAACCCGGCGGGAACCTCGCCGTCGTGGCCGTGGCCGGTGACGAAGGCGACCGAGGAATTGCAGTCGCGCGCGGTGGTGGGAATACCGGCATAGGCCAGACCGCCCACGCCCGCCGTCACCCCCGGCACCACCCGGAAGGGTACGCCCTGATCGGCCAGCGCCAGGGCTTCCTCGGCGCCGCGGCCGAAGACGAACGGATCGCCGCCCTTGAGCCGCAGCACCCGCTTGCCGGCCCGGGCCAGCTCGATCAGCCGGGCAGTGATCTGGATCTGGCTGGGGCTGGCCTGGCCGCCGCGCTTGCCCATGTGCTCGATTACCGCGCCCGGCCGCGCCATGGCGACGATGCGCGGGTCCACCAGGGCGTCGTGCACCACATGGTCGGCATGGGCCAGCGCATGGGCGGCCAGCAGGGTCAGCAGGCCGGGGTCGCCGGGACCTGCCCCCACCAGCCAGACGCTGCCGGGGGCGAA
Organism: Magnetospirillum sp.; assembly: GCA_035298685.1. GTDB lineage: Bacteria > Pseudomonadota > Alphaproteobacteria > Rhodospirillales > Magnetospirillaceae > Magnetospirillum. Next base: position 23,487 of record DATGXU010000574.1, read on the forward strand.
TTCGGGAAAGGTGGTATCCATGGCCGGACTATAGGGGATTGGCATTCACCGCACCAACACCGACAACGCCGACGCCCATGGCGCGCCTACAGCCGCTGGCCGCTGGCGGGCACCACCTTGCCGTAAAGGCGCATGACCGTCTCGATGGCGCCGGCGGCATCCAGGGTGGGAGCGGCCAGGATTTTGGCCAGGGTGGCGCCGATGTCGCTGAAGGTGCTTTCGTCGGCATCGCCGGCAAAGGCGATGGGAAAGGCCGAGAACACGCTGACGGCCGCATCCATGGCCGCCCGCTGGCCGGTTTCGGCCAGCACCCGCCAGACCTCGAACAGCATCACCACGGCCAGGCCCATGTTGTTGCGATCCAGACGGCGGCGCAGCGCGTCGCGCACCTGGAAGGCCAGATCGCGCGGGCGGCGCGCGATTTCGGCGGCGATCAGCGGATGGTCGGACAGGCCCCAGCGATTGCCCAGGCGCACCAGCTCCTCGAAGCCGAAGCTGCCATTCACGCCGTGGGCGAACAAGGTGATGGCCAGCGCGTCGGCCACCACAATCGGCTGGCCGGCGGCGGCGGCGGAAATGCCGTCCAGCACCGCCTGGGCCTCGGCGTCGGCATCGCCGATCAGGGCCAGCAGGCCGGGCAGATCCCGCGACAGGCGCTCGGCGTCGAAGGTCAGCAGGTCGTGCAACAGGCTCAGATCCACATCCGCGGGCAATTCAAGCCCGGCGGCGGCGGCCACATCCTGCATGCGGGCGGCAAGATCCAGCGCCAGCATCTCGTCGCCGTCCGGACGGCCGGCACCGCGCACCGGCACCTTGCGCACCGCCATTTCGGTGCTGCTGCCCAGGCTGAACTTGACCCCCAGCACCGACATGGTGCGCTCGCGCCGGACCGGCCTTTCCACCAGCTCGAATTCCGGCCCTTCGCCCGCGCGGGCGGCGGCCAGCTTGGCCCGGGCGCTTGCCGTCCGCTCGGCCAGAACGCGCAATTGGGCGGTGACCAGTTCCCACAGCTCGGGCCGCATGGCGGCCACCGCCGCCACGGCATCGCCACCGCCCCGGTAAAGCTCGGCCAGCGGGTCCCGCACCAGCGGCATCAGCACCTGGGCCAGCACGTCGCGCACCACGCCGGGAAACAGATCGCTGGCCAGCAGGAACGGCTGCTCATGCATGTAGACGGGCGAGGGAAACCGTTGCGGCGGAATGGCGAACAGCGCCAGCCGGCGACACAGCGCCCCCGCCAGATCCTCGACCGCGGCGCGTTCGAACGCCTCGGCCGAATCGGCGGCGACGGTGGCATCGTCCAGACTGATGTCCGGCAGCTCGTCGGCCGGCGCCGCGTCCACGGCGCGGCGCGCCAGCGGATGGGGCTGCTCGCCGCTGACCCGCTGCCACGCCAGCGCCACCTCGGGCCGCTTGGCGATGACCATGCCGATCACCTCGCGCGCAAGCGCCTGCTGTTGGTCCAGCCGCCGCCCCGCCATGCCCGACGCCAGGGCGTCCTGAACCGTGCGCAGGAACTGCGCGTCGCCCTTGCGCCGCAACAGCGAGCCCAGCACACCGCCGATGAAGCGCATCAGCTGCGCCTGATCCTGCTGCTGCGCCAGCTTGGCGCACAGGTCGTCGTACAACTGGCGCTGGTCGTCGGGCAGCGGCATGGGCTCAGCCCCCCTGGCCCGACGGGATCGGCACCACCGAGATGGAATTCTTGGGCGAGCCTTCGATGATGCGGTCGGAATAGACCAGGTAGACCAGCACGTTGCGCTTGGTGTCGTGGAAGCGCACCACCTGCATGGTCTTGAACAGCAGCGAGGTGTCCTTCTTGAACACCTCGTCACCGTCCTTGATCTTGCCCTTGAAGGCGATGGGCGCCACCTGACGGCAGGCGATCGAAGCGTCCGAGGTGTCCTCGGCCACGCCCAGCCCGCCGGAAATGCCGCCCCGCTTGGCCCGCGACAGATAGCAGGTCACGCCGTCGACCTTGGGATCGTCGAACGCCTCGACCACGATCTTGTCGTTCGGACCCAGCATCTTGAACACGGTCGAGACGCTGCCGATTTCCTCGGCGGCGGCGGCCAGGCTGAAAAGGCCGGCGGCAACGCCGAGAAACCCCGAAAAGCAATGACGCAACATGGTTTTTCCCCAAGCCGACGATCCAATAGGTGAAAACGCAACCCCTCTGGAATAGGGACAATTTTATCTGTTTTCAATGCGACCATCACGGCGTGAATACTATAGGGCAGAGCGATCCTTGCCGCAAAGGGGGCTTGATCGGGCCCAAGGCCGACGCCGGTGGCGCCGTCGCCCGAGAGGCGCCCGGCCCCGCCGTGACGGGGTTTCGTTTCCCAGGGCGGTGAAATCTGCTAGAACCCGCCCACGGGTTTCCCTGGGAAAAGCAAGGAGTGCCATGTCCGTCCTGGTTCCGGTGTCGTGGGGCGAGGTGATCGACAAGATCACCATCCTGGAGATCAAGGCCGAGCGCCTGACCGACGCGGCCAAGCTGGCCAACGTCACCACGGAGCTGAACGAGCTGGTGGCGGTGCGCGAGCGCGAATTCCCCGGCCATCAGGCGCTGGCGACCCTGGCGGGCGAGCTGAAGGCCATCAATGAAAAGCTGTGGGTGATCGAGGACGACATCCGCGACTGCGAACGCGCCAAGGATTTCGGACCCAGATTCATCGAGCTGGCCCGCGCCGTCTATTTCACCAATGACGAACGCGCCCAGGCCAAGCGCAAGATCAACGATCTGCTGGGATCGGCGCTGGTCGAGGAAAAATCCTACGCGCCATACGCCTGAGCCGGGGCCGCATCTTGCGCCTGCACCGCCTGATCGACCCCATCGCCACCCGGCTGCTGGCCCTTGGCCGCCGGCCGGGGCGGCCGTCGGGCGTGCTGCTGGTCAGCGCCGGCGGGCTGGGCGACACGGTGCTGTTCGCCCTGGTGCTGCCGCGCCTGATGGAACTGGCGCAGCCCGGCGAAGAGGTCACCGTGCTGCTGCGGTCGGACGGCGCGCGCATGAGCTTTTTGTTCCCCCAAGGCGTCAAGGTGCGCAAGGTGGACTTCAAGCGGCTGCGTGACGTGGCCTATCGCCGCCAGGCGGCGCAAGAGCTTTACCGCGCCCATTACCGGCTGGTGGTGCACACCGATTACCTGCGCCATCCCGACCTGGATGAATTTCTGGTCGCCGCCGCCCACGCCCCCGAAGCCGCCGCCATGGAGCCGCGCCCCTCGGCCAAGCACGGCCGCCGGCTGCGGGCGAACCGCCGCCTTTACACCCGGCTGTTCGAGTCCGGCCCGGCCCATGCCGACAAGGTGCTGCGCTGGGCGCGCTTCGCCGATTTCCTGATCGGGCGCACGGCGGCGGCGCCGCAGGTTCTGCTGGCGCCCGCCGCCCGCCCGCCGGCTGAGGCCCTGCCCGCCCCCACCGTGCTGTTCCAGCCGTTCTCGGCGGTGGCGCTGAAGCAAAGCCCGCCCCAGCTGTGGGAGCAGATCGCCCGCGCGTTGCCCGAGGGCTGGCGAGTCAAGCTGGCCGGCCATCCCAGCGACCTCGACAAGAACCCCGACTTCCACAGCGTGCTGGAGCTGCCCAACGTGGAATTCGAGGGCGCCCCCTTCGACCGGCTGGCCGGCATCATCCAGGGCTGCCGTCTGGTGGTCAGCGTCGACACCGCCTGCATGCATCTGGCGGTCGCCCTGGGCGCCCCCACGCTGTGCCTGGCCTCGGCCGCCTATATGGGCGAGATCGTGCCCTATGCCGCCGAGATCACCCCCGCCAACGCCCATTTCCTCTATCGGCCCATGGAGTGCCAGGGCTGCCTGGGCGCCTGCACGCTGCCGCCCGAACGGGGCATGTATCCGTGCGTCGCCGCGCTGGACACCGACGCCGTGCTGGCCAAGGTCGCCGCCCTCATCGGTGGGGAGCCATAGACCATGGGCCTGCTCGACATCCTGGCGCCGCGCGGCATGCGCCGCCGCTGGTGGCTGTTCCGGCCCATCGACGCGCTGGTGGCGCTGTGGCCGGTGGCGCGCGCCAAGAAGGGCGTGGTGGTGGTGCGCATGGACGGCATCGGCGACATGGTGATGTTCCGCCGGGCGCTCGAGCATTATCCCGCCGCCTTCGGGGTGGAAAAATCCGACATCACCGTGCTGGGCTGCCATTCCTGGCGCGGCCTGGGGCCGCAGGTGTTCGACGGCTTCAATCTGGTCACCATCGACGAGCACGCCTACGAGAAGAAATGGCTATACCGCCTGAAAATCTCGCTGTGGCTGCGCCGGCAGAACTTCCGCGTCGCCGTGTGCGACATGTTCATGCGCAAGGTGATGACCGCCGACACCCTGGTCTGGCACAGCCGGGCCGAGGCGCGCATCGTCTGCACCCCCTTCATTACCGACCGCACCCGCGCCGAGTATGGCTGGTACCTGCGCCGCGCCACCCAGGTGATCGACACCGGCGCCTATCCTACCCACGAGGGGCTGCGCCACTTCACCTTCCTGTCCCAGCTGACCGGGCGCGAGCATCCGCCCGAGGTGCCGGCCATCCCCTGGCGCGACCAGGCCCCCAAGCTGCCCGCGGGCGGCCCCTATGTGGTGATGAATTTCGGCAGCAACGAGCCGGGGCGGCGCTGGCCGTTCGACAATTTCCTGGCGGTGGCGCGCCGTTGCCTGGACAGCGGCCTACGGGTGGTGTTCGTCGGCGCCGGCCAGGAAGCCTTCGCCAAGCCGCGCATCGCCGAGCTGAACCACCCCGGCGCCATCGACACCATCGGCACGCTGAAACTGGCCGAATTGGTGGACGTGCTGAAGCATGCCGCCTGCGTGCTGACCAACGACACCGGCCCCGGCCATCTGGCCCTGGGCGTCGGCGCCCCCACCGTGCTGATCGCCGGCGGCGGCCATTTCGGCAGCTTCGTCCCCTACCCCGAGGCGGTGCGGCCGCCGCGCACGGCGTTCCTGAACCGCGAAATGGCCTGTTACCATTGCCTGTGGGTGTGCCCCAAGCGCGCCTCGCGCGCCGACGCCTTCCCCTGCGTGGCCGAAGTCAGCGTGGACGAGGCGTGGGAGACGGTGCAGGCCATCGTGGCGATGCCGGCGCCCCGCACCACCGCCGACGAAACCCGGCGCGAGCCGGTCCATACGGTTAGCCCCTAGCGCCCCTGCCCGGCGCCGTCATCCAGCAGCCGGCGGCCACGGCCTTGCGGGTCGTCGTCCTCCACGCAATCGGGCCGCGGCCGGGGCTTCACGTCCACCAGCCGGAAGCGGTCCGGCTTGTGCCAGC
>DATGXU010000575.1:0-7217 GCA_035298685.1 Magnetospirillum sp.
AACAATGGATTGGGCGTCCGCACGTGGATGCCCGCGTCAAGCGCGGGCATGACGGCTTCCGGAACGCTACCCGCCCCCGTCAGAACCGGAAGTTTACCCGCGCCGCCGGGCGGCGGCGGGAGGATGCCTACTTCTTGCGGAAGGCGTCGAGCGCGATCACCTTGGCGCCTTCGGCCGGCGCCGCCTCGTCCTCGTCGGGCGCGGCAGCGGCGAGAGCGGCCGGCGCCACTTCGTCCGGCAGGTCCTCGTCCTCGAATTCCTCGTCTTCCTCGACCTGGAACTGCAGGCCGAACTTGGCCGAGGGATCGGCGAAGCCGGTGACGGCGGCGAACGGCACCACCAGGCGTTCGGACACGCCCGAGAAGGACAGGGTGACCTCGAACCGGTCCGGCGTGACCTCGAGCCCCCAGAACTGATGCTGCAGCACGATGGTCATCTCGTCCGGGTGGCGGGCCAGCACATGGCCGGGCACGTGGACGCCGGCAAAGCGGGTGCGGAAGGTGATGTAGAAATGGTGGTCGCCGAACAGGCCTTGCTGAGCGGTCTGAATCAGGACGTCACGCAGCACCCCGCGAAGGGCGTCTTCCACCATCCTGTCGTAACGCAAGCTATCTTCCGGCATTTGTCGGCGCGACCCCTGAAAAACCTAACAGAAGTGGGGGGCTTCTGTTGCCCGGTGCCCCCCGGACCGCGCTTACGGGTTAAGCCGCAGCGGCAAGTTCAACGTTGTCGTTGGCACTTGTTGAGATTGGCCCGATAACGGTGGCTACCATGCCGAGCGCAAGCCATACCTTTACTACCCGCGTCGATCCTGTTTCGCCCCCATTGGCCCCCGCCGAAGCGGGGAGAATGGTGGAGGCGCCGGGTACCGCCCCCGGGTCCGCAAGGCCTATTCCGTATAACGTTTAGCGCCATAGTCGGGCGAACCCGACAGCGACAATATAGTGCAGCGCATCGCACAATGCCAGTGCGCGGATTGATGGCCGCTAAAATGCCACAGGCGGCCCATTCAGCGCCCTGCGGGCTGCCGCGCCCGCCCCAGGGGCTGGGCCACCGCCGCCTCGTATTGCGCCGCCGTAATGGCGCCGACATCGCGCATGCTGGCCAGCACGGCATTGCGCCGTTCCACCCCCAGCCGGTCGTCGGCGGCGTAGCGGCCGGGCGATTTCGCCAGCCCGGCCAGATAGGCGGCCTCGGCAACGGTCAGCGCCGCCGGACTCTTGCCGAAATAGGCCCGCGACGCCGCGTCGATGCCCCGGACGCCCGGTTCCAGGCTGACCACATGCATATAGCTGTCGAGGATGAGGTCCTTGGGCGCAATGCGGTCGACCAGATAGGTGAGCGCCCAGGTCTTCACCATCCATTGGAAATGCCCGCCGCGCCAGTCCCGCAAACAGCACCGCACGATGCCGGCGGCAAACACCCGCGAACGGAACAGGCGCCCCGCCGCCATATCCCACCACAGCGGCGAGGCGGTCACCCTCAATCCGGACCTCTCGAAAAAGCGCGGCTCCTCGGCGGCGACGAAGGCCGAACGGAGATGGGGCGGAACGCCGGACGCCAACTCGGCGCCGGTCTGCTCATCCGTACACAGAGGTTTACCCAGCTCGGCCGCCGCCAAGATGTTCTGTGCGTCTTGCGTGGCCCACAGCACCACGCCGCCCACCACGATTTCCGCGCCCGCGACCAGCACGGCGAGGGCGATGGCAAAACCAAGCAGCAACTTCTTCATGGGCGCCCCGTTCTCTCCCGAACGGAGAGAACGGTAGCACACCCACATCTTTTGCGCGATGCACCTATTCGAAGCTGATCTTGGGCCCCTTCTTGCCCGCCTGCAGGGCCTGCACCTTGTCCCACACCTTGCGGGCGATGTCGGCATAGACCTTGGCGTGGGGGCTGGACGGTTGCGACACCACGATGGGGGCGCCCTGGTCCGAGGTTTCACGGATGGCGATGTCCAGCGGCACCTCGCCCAGGAATTCCACCGACAGGCGCGCCGCCTCGGCCTTGGCGCCGCCATGGCCGAAGATGTGGGCCTCGTCGCCGCATTTCGGGCAGACGTAGTAGCTCATGTTTTCGATCAGGCCGAGCACCGGCACATCCACCTTGCGGAACATGTTCAGGCCCTTGCGGGCGTCCAGCAGAGCGATGTCCTGGGGGGTGGAAACGATCACCGCGCCGGTCAGCGGCACGTTCTGGCTCATGGTCAGCTGGGTATCGCCGGTGCCGGGCGGCATGTCGATGACCATGACGTCAAGCTCGCCCCATTCCACGTCGCGCAGCAACTGGTTCAGCGCGCCCATGACCATGGGGCCGCGCCAGATGATGGGATTGTCCTCGGGCACCAGAAAGCCGATGGACATGCACTTGACGCCGTGGTTCTCCATGGGCAGCAGGGTTTCGCCGTCGGGGCTGACCGGCTCGCCGGTGATGCCCAGCATGCGCGGCATGCTGGGGCCGTAGATGTCGGCATCGAACAGGCCGACCTTGAGGCCCATGCGCGCCAGCGACAGCGCCAGATTGGTGGCGGTGGTGGACTTACCGACGCCGCCCTTGCCCGAGGCGACGGCGATGATCGACTTCACCTGGGGCAGCAGCGGGCGTTCGGCCTTTTGCTGCGGCGCCTTCTGCTGCGGTGCGCGCTGGGCGGTCAGCACCGCCGACACCGTCAGCACGCCCGCCAATCCGTCCACCGCCTTTTCGGCGGCCTTGCGCACCGGCTCCATTTCCTGGGCGCGAGCGGGGTCGATCTCGATGGCGAAGGCGACATGGCCGTTCTTGACCGCCACGCCCGACACCAGCCCCAGGGTCACGATGTCGGCGCCCCGGGCGGGGTCGACAACCCCCTTGAGCGCGGCAAGCACTTGGTTTTCGGTAAGGTCGGCCATGGAAACGCTCTCCGTAGTTCGCTGGTGCCGGAACGGTGCTCGGGCGTCCCTGATATAGGCCCGCCCCCTCCTTTTGTTAAGGACGTTGGTCAAGCGGGTGGGGGGGCGGTTGCCAAGGCCGCCCCCGCCGTCGCCTTGAAAAGGGCACCGTCTTCTCCATATGGGCGGAATTCCTGGCGGCCTGCACCTCCCGCGCGTTGCCTGCCCCCCTGTCCTGGCCTATAAGGCGGAAGGGGCCCGCGCGAGCGAGGCGGCCGAAGGTCCGGACCATTGACGTGAAGGGATAGCGAATGCCTTGGAATCCTCAAGGGGGCGGCGGAGGCCCCTGGGGTGGAAACGGTGGTGGAAACGGCGGCGGCAAAAGCCCGTGGGGACGTCCCTCCGGCGGCGGCGGCAACCAAGGCCCGACCCCCGATTTCGACGAGATCATTCGCCGCGCTCGCCGCGCCGTGCCCGGCGGGTTCGGCTTTGGCGGCGGCAAGGGGCTGTCCATGGTGGTGGCCCTTGGCTTGCTGGCATGGGCGGCGACCGGCATCTACAAGGTGCAGCCCGACGAACAGGGCGTGGTGCTGCGCTTCGGCAAGTGGACCGACACTACCGAACCCGGCCTGCATTATCACCTGCCCTACCCCATCGAAACCGTGCTGCTGCCCAAGGTGACCAAGGTCAACCAGTTGAACCTGGGCTTCCGCACCGGCGGCGAAAGCCGGTTCGACCGCACCCCCACCGGCGGCCGCGACGTTCCCGAGGAAAGCCGCATGCTGACCGGCGACGAGAACATCGTCGAAACCGACTTCACCGTGTTCTGGGTGATGAAGGACCCCGGCAAGCTGCTGTTCAACATCAAGGACCCGGAAGGCACCGTGAAGGTGGCCGCCGAATCGGCCATGCGCGACGTCATCGGCCGCAACCCGATCCAGGCGGCGCTGTCGGAACGCAAGGCGCCCATCGAGATCGCCGCCAAGACCGAGCTGCAGCGCCTGCTGGACAGCTATGATTCCGGCATCCTGATCACCCAGGTGCAGTTGCAGAACGTCGAGCCGCCGGCGGCGGTGATCGACGCCTTCAACGACGTCCAGCGCGCCCGCATCGACCAGGAGCGCGCCCGCAACGAATCCGAGGCCTATCGCAACGACATCATTCCGCGCGCCCGCGGCGATGCCGAACGCCTGATCCAGGAGGCCGAGGCCTACAAGGAACAGGTGGTCAACCAGGCCGAGGGCGAGACCAAACGCTTCCTGGCGCTGTACAACGCCTGGCGCCAGTCGCAGGACGTCACCGAACGGCGCCTGTATCTGGAAACCATGGAAAGCGTGCTGAAGGACACCCCCAAGCTGGTGCTTGATCCCGCCGCCAAAGGCCAGGGCGTGGTGCCCTATCTGCCGTTGCCGGAACTGAAATCCACGCCGCGTTCGTCGCAGGGAGGCGCCCAATGAACCGCCCCGCATTCATGGGCGTCGTGCTGGCGCTTGGCCTTGTGCTGATCGCCGCCGCGTCGTCGCTGTTCGTCGTCAATCAGGCCGAACAGGCCCTGGTGCTGCGCCTGGGCGCCCACCGCGCCACCATCAAGGAGCCGGGCCTGCATGTGAAGTGGCCGCTGATCGAGGAAGTGGTGCGCTATGACCAGCGACTGCTGTCGCTGGAACCGCCGGCCGAGGAAGTGATCCTGGGCGACAGCAAGCGCGTGGTGGTGGATACCTATGCCCGCTACCGCATTGCCGACCCGCTGAAGTTCTATCAGACGCTGCGCAACGAAACCAACGCCCGCGCCCAGTTGACCCAGGTGGTCAGCTCGTCCATGCGTCAGGCGGTGGGCCAGATCATGTTGCCGTCGCTGCTGTCGGACGAACGCACCCGCCTGATGAGCGCCATCATGGCCGACGTCAGCGAGCGCGCCTCGTCCTACGGCATCGCCATGGCCGACGTGCGCATCCGCCGCGCCGATCTGCCCGAGGGCACCAGCCAGTCGGTCTACGACCGCATGAAGTCGGAACGCGAACGCCAAGCCAAGGAATTGCGGGCCCAGGGTTACGAATGGGGCCAGCAGATCCGCGCCCGTGCCGACCGCGAACGCACCGTGCTGCTGGCCGAGGCCACCCGCCAAGCCAACGTATTGCGTTCGCAAGGCGACGCCGAATCGTCGCGCATCTATAACGAGGCCTATGGCCGCGATCCCAAGTTCTACGACTTCTACCGCTCGCTCGAGGCTTATCGGACAACCCTGGCCGACGGCAACACCACCATGGTGCTGTCGCCCGACAGCGAGTTCTTCCGCCACTTCGGCGCCGCCAACGTGGGCCGGCGTTGAAGGATTTCCTGACCGCCTGCGCGCTGGCGCTGGTGATCGAGGGCGTGGTCTACGCCCTCTTTCCCGGCGCCGCGCGGCGGTTGCTGGCCATGCCGCCGAACGCGCTAAGGCTGACCGGAATCGCCATCGCCGCCGCCGGTGTGGCGGGAGTATGGCTTGTCCGCTCTGCCATGATCACGCCATAGTCTGACCCGATGGTTTCCATGGTGGTGGTCGGACCACGAAAATGGAAGTGACGACCAGGATGCCTTGCCGCGCGGACACGCATCCGAATCACCACGCAAGGTCTGAAGTGCTTGACGCCCTCGGGCACAAACCCAAATCTGAGACGCCCCGGAGCTAGCCCGGGCAATCCCTTTAAGGAGGGTCTCGTCGGTGCAGAACCCAAGAAACGTGAACAAATCCATGGCCCGCGCGGCCGTTGCAGATTATCGCCTGCCGGCCATGGTGCTGGCGGCGCTGGTCGCCATCGCGCTGTTGCTGCAATCGGTGGCGGCCAGCGCCCGCGAGGCGCCCGCCGGTTTCTCCGACCTGGCGGAACGGTTGCTGCCGGCGGTGGTCAACATCTCGACCACCCAGACCGTCAAGAACCCCGAACGCATCCCCGAGATGCCGCAATTCCCGCCGGGTTCGCCGTTCGAGGATTTCTTCAAGGAATTCTTCGAGCGTCAGATGCGCCCCGACGCCGCGCCGCGCCGCGCCACCTCGCTGGGATCGGGCTTCATCATCGACCCCGCCGGGCTGGTGGTCACCAACAACCACGTCATCTCGGACGCCGACGAGATCACCGTCACCCTGCATGACGACTCGGTCTACACCGCCACCGTGGTCGGCCGCGACACCAAGACCGACCTGGCCCTGCTGCGCATCGACCCCGGCAAGAAGCAGCTGGTGGCGGTGGGCTTCGGCAATTCCGACGCCTCGCGCGTGGGCGATTGGGTGCTGGCCATCGGCAACCCGTTCGGCCTGGGCGGCACCGTGACCGCCGGCATCGTCTCGGCCCGCGCCCGCGACATCAACGCCGGCCCCTACGACGACTTCCTGCAGACCGACGCCTCGATCAACCGCGGCAATTCCGGCGGCCCCATGTTCAACATGGCCGGCGAGGTCATCGGCATCAACACCGCCATCTTCTCGCCCTCGGGCGGGTCGATCGGCATCGGCTTCGCCATCCCCTCCAGCCTGGCCAAGCCGGTGGTGGAAGACCTCAAGAAATTCGGCAAGACCCGCCGTGGCTGGCTGGGCGTGCGCATCCAGTCGCTGGATCAGGAACTGGCCGAGTCCATGGGCCTCAGCGAATCGCGCGGCGCCCTGGTTGCGCTGGTCAACGACGGCAGCCCGGCGGCCAAGGCCGGCATCAAGGCCGGCGACGTGATCCTGAAGTTCGACGGCAAGGACGTCACCGAGATGCGCAAGCTGCCGCGCATCGTCGCCGAGACCCCCATCAACAAAAGCGTGCCGGTCGAGGTCTGGCGCGACGGCAAGCGCCTAGCCCTGAACGTCGCCGTGGGCGAGATGCTGGACGAACCGGCCGAGCCGGCCAAGCCCCAGGAAAAGCCGCAGGCCAATGCCGGCGGCCAGGCGGTTCCCGGCACCGGCCTGTCGGTCGCCACCCTGACCCCGCAGCTGCGCGAAAAGTTCGGCCTGGACGAGGAAACCGTCGGCGTGGTCGTCATCGACGTCAAGGACGGCGCGGCGGCGGAAAAGGGCATGAAGGCCGGCGACGTGGTCACCGAAGCCGCCCACAAGCCGGTGCGCGCCCCCGCCGACCTGATCAAGCTGGTGGAGCAGGCCCGCAGCAGCGGCCAGAAGTTCCTGCTGCTGCGGGTGGAAACCACCCAAGCCCCGCGCTATGTGGCCCTGCCGCTGACCGAGGCCAAGAAGAAGTAAGCCGGTTCCATTCCGGATGTGATGAAGGGGGCGCGAGCCCCCTTCTTTTTTGGGTCATCACGGATTAGCGGGGAGACGGCAAACGCAGCATTGCCGTCCTGGACGCCGTCATGCCCGCGCTTGACGCGGGC
>DATGXU010000576.1:0-1630 GCA_035298685.1 Magnetospirillum sp.
GTATCCCACCGGCCCCAAGGCGTGCAGCAGGTCGGCGGTGACCACGTCGTCGGCCATGTCGCCGCTCCAGTTCACCTTGACGAAATCGGTCTCGTACAATTCGGCGTCGATGAATTGCAGGGTGATGGGGCTCATGCCGTCCAGCACGGTCTTGTGGCCGTGCCGGCGCAGGGTGTCGCGGGCCAGGAAGAAGGCGTCGAGGTTGTTGAAGATGTCCACCAGCTGGAATTCCACCACCAGACCGGCGCGGCCCCGGATCGCCGCCTCGAAGTTCTGGAACGCGGCGGTGTTGATGGTGGCAATGTTCAGGTTGACCGAAAAGGCCGTCGGCAGCCTGCGGAAGCCGGCATCCTGCAGCACCGACAGCACGCGCAGGTCCAGCACCTGCGACAGGTGCTGGAACAGCCAGCGGTTGGACAGGATGTTGACGTCCGGCGCCAATGCCTTCTGCAGGTCGGCGATGGACATGAAGAATTCCTGGAACGCCACCTCGGCCAGCATCTTGTCGGTAAAGCGGACACAGGCCTGGCGGCGCACCACGCCGGCGATGTCGGACGCCCCGATGGCTTCCAGCACCCGGTTCAGGTTGCGGGCGTCCAGCGGCTGGACCGCGGGCGCGTTGCGGGCGCTGGCTTGGCGCTTCTTGGCTTCCTCCAGCAACTGGCCGCAGACCAGGAAGAACGGATCGTAATCGCTTTCCAGCTGGTAATAGGTGGCGAAGCGATCCTCGCCCCCCACGGATTCCGTATAGGTCAGCGGGTCTTTCGAGAACAGCGCGCGCAGCTTGTAGACGATGGCGTCCAGATCGGCCAGCCGCGCATCCTTGCAGATCAGCACGATGTCGGAATTGGTCAGCAGGAACATCTGCCCGCGAAACATGTCGACCATGGATTCGAACATGCGGAAAGCGATGCGGATCTTGGCTTCTTCGCGGTTCTGCGGCAGCAGTTCCGACAGATGCAGGTGCAGCGCCAGACGGCCTTCGCGAATCCTGCCCACACGCTCGGCGGCGTCGTAAAGCAGGCTTTCCGGCGTGACGATTTCCTGCGGCCTGTCTCCGAACGCAGACGCGTTCATCGCTTCCCCATTCTGGCGGATCGGACCGCCCTTCGGGCGGCCATTGTTCTTCGCCCCCGAAAGGAGCAAAGTCTTTCTAGGGACTCAAAATACATCGCGATTTCTGACGATCCTAGAGCGAAATGCAGCCCCACGCGCCGACCGCCCCGCCTTTCCCCGCCCGCGTGCGCGACGGCAGCCGGATTTATGCCGTGGGCGACATCCACGGCCGTCTGGACCTGCTGGAACGGCTGCTGCGGCGCATCGAGGAGGATTGCGCCCGCCGCCGCCCCGAGCGCGTCGCCATCGTCTTCCTGGGCGACTACATCGATCGCGGCCCCAATTCGCGGCAGGTGGTGGAACGCCTGATGGCCGGATGCCCCTCCACCGGTGCCCTGGCCGAGGTCGAGTGGGTCTGCCTGAAGGGCAATCACGAGGATTGTCTGGTGCGGTTCGTCGATGATGCGCAAATCGGCCCGGCCTGGTGCCTGAACGGCGGCTATGAAACCCTGCGATCCTATGCCGGCGAATTGCCCGAGCGGCTGGGCGCCGACATGGCGGCGCTGCAATTGCT
>DATGXU010000577.1:0-17626 GCA_035298685.1 Magnetospirillum sp.
CGCCGACCGCCTGAAGGAGGCCGGAAAGTCACCCAAGGTGGTTCTCGTCGCCGTCGCCCGCAAGCTGCTGGTCATCGCATACGGCGTCATGAAAACTGGCCGACCGTTCCAAACAGCTTGACCGACAACACGGTATCTCAATCGGCGGGCGTGTTTCTCCGAAACACTGGCCTCCCGCGGCATAAGCCGCACGGCCCCTTGGGCCTAACCAAATCCCGATGAGTTCCACTCACCGGAATTTGGCATTACACCTCGGGCATCAGGCAGCAGACGGCGGTCAGGTCGTCGCGAAGCGGGCGCTTCACCGTGGCCAGGAAGGGCGCCAGGATGCAATCCACGTCCACCTGGCCGGCACGCTCGGTCACCACCTGTTGCACCAGATCCGACACACCCGCCGGCCCCAGCTTGGCGCCGCTTTCCGACGGCGATTCCGACAGCGCGTCGGAGGCCAGGAACAGCGCCGCCCCCGGCGGCAGCTCCAGAGTGCGCTCGGCATACACCGCCGACCGCGACACCCCCAACGGCAGGCCGGAACCGTCGCCCGGAACCACCGGCTGGCCGGGGCGGGCGGCCACCGGCCGGGGGGCGGCGGCGGCGGCATAGGTAAAGCGGCCCTGACGAACGTCGACGACGCCGTACAGCATGGTGGCGTACTGCCCCAGCGGCAGCAGGCCGATCAGGCGCTGGTTCAACTCGCTCAGGAACGCCCACGGACGGTCGCGGTCCTCGGTGATGTGTTCCAGCAGGGTGTGCAGGCGAAAGGTGTTCAGCGCCGCCGTCACCCCGTGGCCCGAAAAATCGGCCAGCCAAAGGATGAAGCGATGGTCGTCCAGCGGGTCCAGCCCCCACAGATCGCCGCCCACCGACGACGACGGCTCGAAGAAGCCGGTCACCTTGACCCGATAGCGCTGCGCCAGCCAAGCGAGTTCGGCCGCCGGCGGCAGCAATTCGCTTTGCATGGACCGGGCGACGTCCATCTGGTCGCCCGCCGTGGGCGCCACCGGGGCCGGTGCGGGCGGCGGCACCACAACGGGGGCCGTCGTCGGTTCGGGGGCGAAGGCGGCTTCGTCGCCGCCCCGGCGGCGGACGACGCAGGTGACTTCGTTGCCGGGATCGCGGTATTCCAGGCTGTCGAACGACAGCCGGCGGGCCATGGCGATGCCGCGCCCGTGCACGGCGAAGGCGCGCTTCTGATCCAGTTCCATGAAGCGGCGCCAGTCGAAACCGGCGCCCTCGTCGCGCACGGTGATGCGCACTTCATCGGCCTGGCGTTGAAAGGTGACGCACACCCGCTTGTCGCGGTTCTGTGGCGCATCCAGCAGGGCCACCACCTGCTGCTTCCACCGCTTCTGCTCCAGCAGGCGCGCCTTTTCCTCGAAGCTGATGCCCAGATTGCCGTGCTCGATGGCGTTGGTGAAGATTTCCGACAGCCCCACCACCAGATGCTGCGACCCCGGACAGGCGCGGGCCAGCGACACCGCCAGGTTGTTGGCCTCGGCCAGGGTGCGGAAATGGAAGACGCCGGTGTCCATCAGCGTCAGCGCGGTGGTGCGCCGGGCCACGTCCTCGCGCAGGCGCAGATCCTTTTGATGCTCTTCGATGGCGGCCGCCGTCACCGACAGCAGCAATTGCCGGTCCAGCGGCTTGGCGAGGTAATAGAAGACCCCGGCCTTGATGCCCTCGACCACGTCCTCGGACGAGGCGAACGCCGTCTGCATGATCACCGGGATATTGCGCAGCCGTTGATCCGCCTTGAGCTTGCCCAGCAATTCCATGCCGTCCATGCGCGGCATGCGGCGGTCCAGCAGGATGACGTCGAAATCGTCGGGGGCGGCGTTCAGCGTCAGCCAGGCCTGCTGGCCATCCTCGGCCGACAGGGTCTCGTAGCCGGCGGCGCGCAGGTTGGCGATCACCACCTCGCGGTTCATGCGCTCGTCGTCGACCACCAGGCAACGGGTGGGCCGCGACTTGGAGGTGGCGGTGTCAGGCATACTCGATGGTGAACAAAGTCTCGAAGCACGCCAGCACCAGCAATTCGCGCACCTCGGATTGCGGGCGGCGCAAGACCACCTCGGCCCCGCACCGTTCGGCGCGGTCACGCAGGGTCAGCAGCATGCCCAACCCCGCCGAGTCCATGTATTCCAGGCCATGCAGATCAACGGAGATCCGGCGCCGGTTGCGCGCCAGCAGTTTGTCGATGATGGAATCGAAAACCTCGCGATCGGAGAAGGTCATTTGATTCTTGAGAATCAGCGTCGGCCCCTTCTCGTCGTCGGTAATTTCATACTTCACGGATTTCCCCCCCCCCGAGAAAACGTCAGCTTTTTATACCGCGTGTCCGGGCGGCGATAAACTCTTCAAGCCGGCTGCCCTGGGCCTCGTCCAGGTCGAAGCGGACATGGGTGTTCTGGTCGGTCACCGCCACCACCGAGCCGCGCCAGGTGCCCAGCGTCGGCAGTTCGGCGTCGAACTCGACCCCGCGTGCCGCATTCAACGGCCGGTCCAGCACGCCGGTGCCGATCAGCGCGATCTCCTGCAGCAGGCACGGCCGCTTCTCACCGGCCAGATGAATGGTGGTGGCGATGTTGACGGTGTGGCGATGGTTGTGGTGGCGGTTGTCTTCCGAACTGGCCCGCACGATGTGGTCGATGGCCGCCTTCATGGTGCCCAGGCGGTCGCGGACGTTGGTGGCCGAGCCGCGCACTTCGTGCGCCTTTTCGCCGGTTTCGTCGGTCGAGCGCGACACCTCGCCGATCTCGAGTGCCGCCTGCTGGGTGCCGGCGGCGGCAGTCTGGGCGGCGCGGGCGATGGCTTGCGTCGCGCTGTTCTGCTGGTCCACCGCCTTCTTGATGTCGTCGGAAATGGTGGAAATCTGGTCGATGGTGCCGACGATGCCGCGAATGGCGCCGACCGCATCCTGGGTGGCCGATTGGATCGAGGCGATCTGTCCACCGATCTGTTCGGTCGCCTTGGCGGTCTGGTTGGCCAGCCCCTTGACCTCGTTGGCCACCACGGCGAAGCCCTTGCCGGCGTCGCCGGCCCGCGCCGCCTCGATGGTGGCGTTCAACGCCAGCAGGTTGGTCTGGCCGGCGATGTCGTTGATCAGGTTGACCACCTCGCCCACGCTCTCGGCCGCCTTCGCCAGCCCCTGCACGATGGCGCTGACCTTTTCCGCCTCGCGCTCGGCCTCGCCGGCGATGCGGGTGCTGGTGCCGACCTGCCGGCTGATCTGGTCGACCGACGACGCCATCTGTTCGGCCGCCACCGCCACCGAATCCACGCTGCCATTGGCCGATTCCGCCGCCGACGCCGCGGCCTGGCTGCGGTCGCGCACGTGTTCCACCGCGCCTTCCATGGCGTTGGCGGCGGACAGCATGGTGTCGGCCTGCAGCATCACCGCGCCGATGGCGCCCGACACTTCCTCGTCGATGGCGTTGGTCAGCGCCAGGATCTCGCTTTGCAGCTTGCGGCGGTTGCGGCGGTGTTCGGCTTCCTGCTGGGCGGCGGCCTGGCGCACCTTGTGGGCGTTCTCGCGGAACACCTCGACCGCGCCGGCCATGCGGCCGATCTCGTCGGTGCGCCCGAAGCCGGGCACCTGCACCGACAGGTCGCCTTCGGCCATGCGCCCGGTCGCCTCGGTCATGCGGGCCAGCGGGGTGACCAACTGACGATTGATCAGCACCAGCGAGCCGACCACCAGCGTCAGCAGCAGCACCGCCGACACGCCCTGGATCAGCGCCTGCTGGCGGACCGAACTTTCCAGGCCTTCGCGCACTTCAAGCAATTGGGTGGCGGTCTCGGCCACCGAAATCTGTTCGGCCTCCAGCACCGCTTCGGTCAGCGATTGCAGCCCGGCGGCGGTGGCGTCGAAATCGGTCTTCAGCTCCGCTCCGGTCGAGGCCCCCTGGTCCACGTAGGCCTCGGCCATCTTCAGGCCGGCCTCGTAATAGGGATCAAAGGCCAGCTTCACGCCTTCCAGCGACCGCACCGTGTCGCCCAGCCCCAAGGATTGCGCCGTGGCCAGCGCATTGGACTGATGATAGCGGAAGGTTTCGGCGGCCTCGGCGGCTTCCTTGCGGGCGCTCTCCAGACGTTCGGGCGTGCGCAGCACGGCCACGTCGGTGACCACCGCCTGGACGCGCGCCACATCCAGCTGGATATTCTTGATGAATTCGATGAGCGGAAGGTGTTCCTGCGCCACCACCTCGGACACGTGGGCCATGTCGGCGGTCAGGCGAAACTGACGCAAGGCCACCAAGCCGTTGATCGCCAAACTGGCGAAGCTGGTGATCATGATCAGCACGAGGGCAATGAAGAACTTGCGGCGGATCGTCATCGATCACCCCTGGTGTCTACCGGGGAAAATCTTGACGGAACGCGGACCGGTGCGCAACTCCCGCCGCGACGTTTCGTCCTCACCTAACCAAACGGCCGGGGGCGGCGGCGAAGGGGCGCCAACCGCCCCGCGTTTTCTAGCGCGACGCCACCACGTAGTGGCGCAGGTTGTCCACCTCCATATCCGCTTCGTCGAGGCGGCTCTTGACCACGTCACCGATGGTAACGATGCCGGTCAGACGGCCCTCGGGGTCAAGCACCGGCAGGTGGCGGATGCGCCGCGAGGTCATGATCTGCATCAGGCTCTCGACGCTGTCGTCCTCGCGGCAGGTCAGCACCATTGCCGTCATCAAGGTGCGAACCGTGGACCCAAGGCATTCCTGCTCTTTCTGCGCAACCCCGCGCACGATGTCGCGTTCCGACAGGATGCCGGCGATGGTGCCGTCTGCCTCGAGCGCGACCACGGCGCCGATGCGGTTGGTCGCGAGCGAACGGGCCGCCTCGGCCACGGTGACGTCCGGCGAGATGGTCACCACGTCGGCGCCACGCGCCTTGGCCTTCAAAATAGTCTTGACCAACATGAGCTTGAACCTCCCCAATCCGATCGATGGCGCGAGATACGCGCCATTTGAGATAAGGGGAGGAGACCCGCGCGCTTCAAGGGTAAGGAGACGCCACCACGATCCTTGGTCATAAGCCCTTGAGTCCCGCGTCGGCCATCGCGAAGGGGGAAACATGCGCCCGCCCAGCCTGTCCATCAGCCAAACCGTCAGCGCCGGGCGCCCCCAGGCGATCGAGGATCGGCTGCTGCTGGAGCGCCCCAACTGGATGCTGCGCCATTTCGCCAAGGCGGCGGCGCCCACGCCGCAACCGCCGGTGCTGGTGGTCGCGCCGCTGTCGGGGCATTTCGGCTGGCTGATGCGCGACACCGTGGTCGGGCTGTTGCCCGCCCACGACGTCAGCCTGCTGGAATGGCGCGATGCCCGCGATATCCCCAAGGCGGCCGGCTGGCTGGGCCTGGACGCCTGCGTGGCGGCGGTGATGGACGCCCTGCGCCATTTGGGCCCCGGCACCATTGTGCTGGGCGTCAGCCAGGCGCCGGTGCCCGTCCTGGCCGCCACCGCGCTGATGGCCGCCCATGCCGAGCCCGAATGCCCGGCCGCCCTGGTGTTGATGGGCGGCTTCGTCGATCCGCGCGCCACACCGACCGGCATCGAGACCCTGACGGCGCGGCTGCCGCGGGGCTGGTTCACCAGAAGCATGGCCAAGACCGTAGCAACGGGCGAAGCCGGCGCCGGGCGCCGGGTGTACCCCGCCGCCGCCCACGCCCAGGCGCTGGAGCGATACCTGCACCGGCATTTGCGCGACAATGGCGAGTTGCGGGCCAAGATCGAGTGCGACGACGGCGACGACCCGTGCCGTTTTCCCTTTGCGCGCCTTTATTCCACACTGATGGACCTGCCCGCCGAATTCGCCGAGGACAACGCCCGCAAGGTGTTCGCCGAGGCGCTGCTGCCACGCGGGCAGCTTGCCTGCCTGGGCCGGCTGGTCGAACCCGCCCGGATCGGCCGCACCGCTTTGATGACGGTGGAAGGCCTCGCCGACGATTCCTCGGGGCGCGGCCATACCCATGCCGCCCACGCCCTGTGCCCCGCCATCCCCGCCGCCCGCCGCTGTCGCCTGAGCGTCGACGGACTGGGGCATTTCGGCCTGTTTCATGGGCGAGGCTGGCGCGAGGAAGTACTACCGAAAGTAACCACCTTCATCGCCCGGCAATGTGCTTAGTAAAATAGTTCCAACCTAAGTCCCACTTGAAATTCAGCCGCCAAAAAGGTCAGAATAGGGGGCCGCGCAGAATGGTGCGGCATACCTATCGGCAGGATGACAAGAAGGGTCACGGCCATGGTCGACACCGTCGAATCCACCACTCAAGTCAAAGCGGCCGGCCCGCTGTCGCCAGCATCCGCCACCGTGGCCTCGACCAATCCGGCGGACTATTATTACAAGGCGATCGCGGACGCCATCGTGTTGTCGGAACAGGGACGCCAGTACCTGAGCCAGATGACCCAGGGTAAAACCGTCGCCGAGGCGTGGCTCGACCAACTGACCGCGCCGCCCGATTTCACCCAGATGGCCATCGCCAGCCAGTTGGCGCCCAGCACCGGCGCCGGGGCGACCGGCGGCGAGGACAACGGCGCCAACGACGCGGCCATGCGGCAAAGCATGAAGCAGGCCATGCGGGATTTGAATTGGCTGTTCGACGCCATGAGCCCGCCCAAGGTAGACATCGACGCGGTCGCCAAGGCCCTGGCCAAGCAGATGGCCATCGACGCGGTGGGCACCAACCCACCGGTCCAGCAGGTTGTCGCCCAGGCCGAGCAGACCGGCACCACGCCGGCACTTTATGTGGAAAACCTCAGCGTCACCGTGGGACGGGGCGGCACCTCGGCCAGCGTGGACCGCGTCGCCCTGACCACCATGGACCCGTCCCTGGGCACCGGCACCGCCGCCGGCCAGCGGCCGGTGGTGCTGGACGTGGGGGGTGACGCCCAGCACGTGGCGACCGACGCCCTGGGGCCGCAACTGAACGTGGGGCAGACCGACGACCGGACCGCCGAGGCGGAAAAGCGCGCCTTGCTGATCGTGCGCCAGGGTGGCCGCGCCTTGCCCGAAGGGACGCTGCACGTCAAGCTGGACGTTCTGCTGCCGCTGTGACAAGCAGCACGAGGCATCGGGCAAGGAGACCCCTCGCCCGATGCCTCTTCATGTGAGGGCAAACGTTCCGAGCCGCCGGCTCAGACGAACTTGACGTCCACCACCTCGTAGGACTTCGAACCGCCGGGGGTGGTCACCTCGACAGTGTCGCCCACATGCTTGCCGATCAGGGCGCGCGCCAGCGGCGAATGCACCGACATGCGGCCCGACTTGATGTCGGCTTCGTGGGCGCCGACGATGGTGTAGACCACCTCGTCGTCCGAATCCTCGTCCGCCAGGGTCACGGTGGCGCCGAAGCGCACCTGGTCGCCCGACAACTGGCTGATGTCGATCACCTGAGCACGCGAGATGATGTCTTCCAGTTCGGCGACACGTCCTTCGATGAAGCTCTGGCGCTCGCGCGCGGCGTGGTATTCGGCGTTTTCCGAAAGATCGCCGTGCTCGCGCGCCTCGGCGATCGCCTTGATCACCGCAGGACGCTCGACGCTTTTCAAATTCCGCAATTCCTCCTCCAGCTGGGCCAGGCCCGCCGGAGTCATCGGGATCTTTTCCATGCCAAGAAAGCCCCAGCCGTTATAGTCGCCCGGGAAAAAGCCCCCGGCCCAGGATCTGGGCGGACTTTTCCCCGATGGGAAACAGACACCCCGCGTTCAAGGCGGCTTTCCGCGCGAGGTTCGGTTCACATTCCCCCATGGCGCGGGCTGTTCCCCACCCCATGAAGCCAAAAGCCCTTCCCGTCAGCGACCTAAAGCCGCCGACCTGAAAGACGGTACACAAAAACAGGCACAGGGCCGCCCCCAGCCCATTCCTTCCCTCACCCAGCCCCCGGAAAAAGCACACCGAACGAGGCGAGGGACTTTTTCACGAGCGCACTACAGGCGGTTGGGGCCGCGCGGTTCCCCCACGCGGCCCCTTCCCCTTAGAAAGAACCCTTAAAATACGATTGCAGGGGCGCAACATCAAGCGCGCCGCTCCGCAACGCCTCGATGGCGTCCACCGCCGCGCGGGCGCCGGCTACGGTCGTATAATGCGGGATGTTGTATTGCAGCGCCGAACGGCGGATCGAGAAGGAATCCTTCACCGCCTGACTGCCCTCGGTGGTGTTCACCACCAGCTGGATCTGGCCGTTGGTCATGGCATCGACGCAGTGGGGGCGCCCCTCGAGCACCTTGTTGACCACGATGACATCGCTGATGCCGGCGTCACGCAGGGTGCGGGCGGTGCCCTCGGTGGCCATCACCTTGAAGCCCAGGCCCTGCAGGCGGGTGGCCAGCGGGACCATGAGCACCTTGTCCCCGTCGCGCACCGAGATGAACACGGTGCCCTGGGTCGGCAGGGTGCAGCCGGCGCCCAACTGGCTCTTGGCGAAGGCGACGGCGAAGCTCTTGTCCAGGCCCATCACCTCGCCGGTGGACTTCATCTCCGGGCCCAGGATGATGTCGACGCCGGGGAAGCGGGCGAACGGAAACACCGCTTCCTTCACCGCCACGTGGTCGAACACCGGCTTTTGGATGTTGAAGCTGGCCAGGGTTTCGCCGGCCATGACGCGGGCGGCGATCTTGGCGATCGGAATGCCGGTGGCCTTGGCGACGAAGGGCACGGTACGCGAGGCGCGCGGGTTGACCTCGAGGATGTAGATCACCCCGTCCTGAACGGCGTACTGCACGTTCATCAGACCGCGCACGTTCAGCGCCTTGGCCAGCATGACGGTCTGGCGCTCGAGCTCGGCGATGGTGGCGTCGTCCAGCGAATAGGGCGGCAGCGAGCACGCCGAGTCGCCGGAATGGATGCCGGCTTCCTCGATGTGCTGCATGATGCCGGCCACATAAACGTCGGTGCCGTCGGCCAGGGCGTCCACGTCCACTTCGATGGCGTTCTTGAGGTAGAAGTCGATCAGCACCGGGTCGTCGCCCGACACCACCACGGCTTCCTTCATGTACCGTTCGAGCGCCTCGTGGTCATAGACGATCTGCATGGCGCGGCCGCCCAGCACGAAGCTGGGGCGGATCACCACCGGATAGCCGATGCGGTCGGCCACCTGCTTGGCTTCCTCGAGCGAGCGGGCGGTGCCGTTCGGCGGCTGCTTGAGGCCCAGATCCTGCAGCAGGCGCTGGAACCGCTCGCGGTCCTCGGCCAGGTCGATGCTGTCGGGGCTGGTGCCCAGGATCGGAATGCCGGCCTTTTCCAGGGCGTTGGCCAGCTTCAGCGGGGTCTGGCCGCCGAACTGGACGATGCAGCCCAGCACCTTGCCCTTGCTCTGCTCGCGCCGCACCAGCTCGACCACGGTTTCACCGGTCAGCGGCTCGAAATACAGGCGGTCCGAGGTGTCGTAATCGGTGGAGACGGTTTCCGGGTTGCAGTTGACCATGATGGTCTCTTTCCCGGCGTCTTCGAGCGCATAGGCCGCGTGCACGCAGCAATAGTCGAACTCGATGCCCTGGCCGATGCGGTTGGGGCCGCCGCCCAGGATCACCACCTTTTCGCGGTCGCTGGGGTCGGATTCGCATTCGGCCGGATTGACGCCGTCGCCTTCGTAGCACGAATACATATAGGCGGTGGACGACGGGAACTCGGCGGCGCAGGTGTCGATGCGCTTGAACACCGGCTTGACGTTCAGCACCTCGCGGCGGAACGCGGTCTCGACCAGGGTCTTGCCCGACAGCTCCGACAGGCGCTGGTCCGAGAAGCCCATCTTCTTCAGCCGCAGCATGCCGGGGGCGTCGATGGGCAGGCCGTTGGCGCGCACCGCCTCTTCGGCGTCGACGATGCCCTTGATCTGCTCAAGGAACCACTTGTCGAAGAAGCAGGCCGAGTGGATCTCGTCCACGGTCAGGCCCAGGCGGAACGCCTGCGCCACCACCAGCAGGCGGTCATGGCGCGGAATCGCCAGCTGCTTCTTGACCGCATCCTTGCGGTCGGCGGCCGAGGCGCCGGGGATTTCCACCTCGTTCAGGCCGGTCAGCCCCGTTTCCATGGAACGCAGGCCCTTTTGCAGGGACTCCTGGAAGGTGCGGCCGATGGCCATGGCCTCGCCCACCGACTTCATCGAGGTGGTGAGGTTCGGATCGGCACCCGGGAACTTCTCGAAGGTGAAGCGCGGGATCTTGGTGACCACGTAGTCGATGGTCGGCTCGAACGACGCCGGCGTCACGCCGGTGATGTCGTTGGCCAGCTCGTCCAGGGTGTAGCCCACCGCCAGCTTGGCGGCGACCTTGGCGATGGGGAAGCCGGTGGCCTTGGACGCCAGCGCCGACGAACGCGACACGCGCGGGTTCATCTCGATCACGGTCATGCGGCCGGTCTTGGGATTGACCGCGAACTGCACGTTGGAACCGCCGGTGTCGACGCCGATCTCGCGCAGCACCGCCAAGCTGGCGTTGCGCATGATCTGGTATTCCTTGTCGGTCAGCGTCAGCGCCGGGGCCACCGTGATGGAATCGCCGGTGTGCACGCCCATGGGATCGACGTTCTCGATCGAGCAGATGATGATGCAGTTGTCCTTCTTGTCGCGGACAACCTCCATCTCGTATTCCTTCCAGCCGAGCACCGATTCCTCGACCAGGACCTCGTGCACGGGCGAGGCCGCCAGGCCGCCCGAGACGATGGTTTCATATTCCTCGATGTTGTAGGCGATGCCGCCACCGGTGCCGGCCAGGGTGAAGCTGGGGCGGATGATCACCGGCAGGCCGACGAAATCCAGCGCCTCGCGCGCTTCCTGCAGGGTGCGCACCACCTTCGACTTGGGGCTTTCCAGGCCGATCTTGTCCATGGCGTCGCGGAACAGCAGGCGGTCTTCCGCCTTGGCGATCACGTCGCGCTTGGCCGCGATCATCTCGACGCCGAACTTTTCCAGCACGCCGTCATCGGCCAGCTTCATGGCGGTGTTCAGCGCGGTCTGGCCGCCCATGGTGGGCAGCAGGGCGTCGGGACGTTCCTTCTCGATGATCTTGGCGACCACCTCGGGGGTAATCGGCTCGATGTAGGTGGCGTCCGCCAGCCCGGGATCGGTCATGATGGTCGCCGGGTTGGAATTGACCAGGATGACCCGGTAGCCCTCCTCCTTCAGCGCCTTGCACGCCTGCACGCCCGAATAGTCGAACTCGCAGGCCTGGCCGATGACGATCGGACCGGCACCGATGATGAGGATGGACTTGATGTCTGTACGTTTGGGCATCGATCTACTTCCGGCGGCAGAAGGGTAAATTAACCACGAAGGCACGAAGGCACGAAGGATCACGGAGCTTCTATAGAACGATCCGTCGCAAGCCGTCTCGCAACACCTCGCTATGAAAATTCAAAAGAAGACCGGCACGGATGCCGGTCAGCTTCAGATAGGTGAGAAGCTGCGCGCTGTGTACAGGCAGCAACCTCTCCACTGCTTTCACTTCGACGATCAGCCTGTCGTCCACGACAAGATCGAGGCGGTAGGCGCAGTCCAGGGAGATCCCTTTATAGACCACGGGAACAGGAACCTGGCGCCGGAAGTGGATGCCGCTAAGCTCCAACTCCCTGGCAAGACATTGTTCGTAGGCTGACTCGAGAAGCCCTGGACCCAGGGCCTTGTGCACCTCGATGGCCATTCCGATGACTTGCCGGCTGACGCCCTCGAACTCCCCTTCCAAATCCTTCGCGCCTTCGTGCCTTCGTGGTTAACCAACCGTCAGCAACAGAACACTACTTCGAAGCCTCGATCATCTCGACGAACCGGTGGAACAGGTAATGGCTGTCCTGCGGGCCCGGGCTGGCTTCCGGGTGGTATTGGACGCTGAACGCCGGCTTGTCCTTGACGCGGATGCCTTCCACCGACTTGTCGAACAGCGAGCGGTGGGTGACTTCCACGCCTGCCGGCAGCGACGCCTCGTCCACCACGAAGCCATGGTTCTGGCTGGTGATCTCGACCTTGCCGGTGGCCAGGTCCTTGACCGGGTGGTTGGCGCCGCGGTGGCCGGTTTCCATCTTGAAGGTCTTGGCGCCCAGCGCCAGCGACAGCATCTGATGGCCCAGGCAGATGCCGAACAGCGGCTTGCCGGCAGCCAGAACGCCCCTAATCATGGGAACCGCGTATTCGCCGGTGGCCGCCGGGTCGCCGGGGCCGTTGGACAGGAACACGCCGTCGGGCTGGTGGCGCAGCACGTCCTCGGCGGTCGAGGTGGCCGGCACCACGGTCACCTTGCAGCCCGCGCTGGCAAGGCAGCGCAGGATGTTGCGCTTGGCGCCGAAATCCACCGCGACCACGTGCAGCTTGGGCTCGGTCTGCTTGCCATAGCCGTTGGCCAGGGTCCACTCGGCCTCGTCCCAGCCGTATTGCTGGCCGCAGGTGACGTCCCGCGCCAGGTCCATGCCTTCCAGGCCGGGCCAGCCGGCCGCCATCTTCCAGGCGGCGCGCAGATCGACGTTGCCGTCGGGGGCATGCACCACCACGCCGTTGGGGGCGCCACGATCGCGAATGCGGCGGGTCAGCGCGCGGGTATCCACTCCGACCAGTCCGATCATGCCAAAGGACTTCAGCCATTCGTCCAGATGACGGCTGGCGCGCCAGTTGGCAGGATCAGTGATGTCGGCGCGGACGATCAGGCCGCGCGCCGCCGGCGTCACCGTCTCGATATCCTCGACGTTGGTGCCGACGTTGCCGACGTGGGGGAAGGTGAAGGTGATGATCTGGCCCGCATAGGACGGGTCGGTCAGGGTTTCCTGATAGCCGGTCATCGAGGTGTTGAAAACCACCTCGCCCACCGACATGCCGGCAGCGCCGATGCCCTTGCCCCACAGCACGGTGCCGTCGGCCAGCACCAAAGCGGCGGTGGCACCTGGAGGACGCGGGAGGTCGAAGGCCGGCTCCGTCGAGTGCTCTTGCGGCATGTCAGTCCTTTTAAAAGTGGCGCGCCCGGGGGAAGCAAGGCGCGGTGAAGACGATAACACCAGGCCGCACACAGGCGTAAGGACTCGCTTTTGGCGGCGACGTCCTCCGTCGGGACCTGTCCAGGTCCGGGTGGCGGCAGGTAAATTTCCGGCCTTCTATAGAAATCCGCGCACCCTGTCAAGGCTCGTCGCCCTCAGCCCAAAGTTGTTCTTTATCAACCCACTAGCGCAAGAGAGAGTCTTTGCCTTCGCGGCCGTTTTCGGTTAGCCTGACCGCTTTCCCGCAAGGGTTTGACAGCGCAACACCGGGGAGGCCCCATGCTGCGCCCGCAGCTGAACGAAAAATTGAAAACCGCCATGCTGGCCAAGGATGCCCGCGTGGTTTCCACCATTCGCCTGATCCTGGCCGCGCTGAAGGATCGCGACATCGCCGCGCGCTCGCGCGGCGTCATGGACGGCATCGGCGAGGACGAGATCCTGTCCATGCTGCAGTCGATGATCAAGCAGCGCCGCGAGTCCATCTCGCTGTACGAGCAGGGCGGCCGCCTTGAGCTGGCGCAGCAGGAACAGGACGAAATCGCCATCATCGAGACCTTCCTGCCCAAGCAGATGGACGAGGCCGAGGCCACCGAGGCGGTGCGCGCGGTGATCGCCGAAATCGGCGCCGCGGGCATCAAGGACATGGGCAAGGTCATGGCGGCGCTGAAGGAGCGTTTCGCCGGCCGCATGGACTTCACCAAGGCCAGCGCGCTGACCAAGCGGGAATTGGGGGCCTGACCCCCTCCCCGCCCCGGGGCTTGTGACCATGGCATTCCCGCCCGAGTTCCTGGACGAGCTGCGCAGCCGCGTCAGCCTGCCCGGCATCGTCGGCCGGCGTGTCAAGCTGGTCAAGCGCGGGCGGGAATATTCGGGTTTGTGCCCGTTTCACAACGAAAAAAGCCCCAGCTTCACCGTCAACGAGGACAAGGGCTTTTTTCACTGCTTCGGCTGCGGCGCCCACGGCGACGCCATCAGCTTCGAAATGCGGGCCAACCACCTGGGCTTCACCGAAGCGGTGGAGCGGCTGGCTCAGGAACTGGGCCTGGACGTCCCCAAGGCCACCCCCGAGGAACGCACGCGCGAGGCCAAGCGCGCCTCGCTGCACGACGCCATGGAAGCGGCCTGCCGTTTCTACGAAACCCAGCTGCGTTCCGCCGCCGGCCGCGACGGCTTGGCCTATTTACGCGACCGCGGCCTGTCCGAGGACACCATCGCCCGCTTCCGGCTGGGTTGGGCGCCCGACAGCCGCGAGGCGTTGAAAAAGGCGGTGATGAGCGAAGCCTGCCCGGAAAGCCTGTTGCTGGAGGCCGGGCTGCTGAAAAAGCCCGCCGCCGAGGACGGGCGCGACGCGCCGGCCCGCAACGGCGCCAGCTTCGACTTCTTTCGCGGCCGCGTCACCTTTCCGGTCACCGACCGCCGGGGCCGGGTGGTGGCGTTCGGCGCCCGCACCCTGGGCGACGGCCAGCCCAAATACCTGAACTCGCCCGACACCCCGCTGTTCCACAAGGGCAGCATGCTGTACGGCCTTGCCCATGCCCGCGAAACCGCGCGCGAGGGCAATCTGGCGCTGGCGGTGGAGGGCTACATGGACGTCATCGCCCTGCACCAGGCCGGCTTCACCTATGCGGTGGCACCGCTGGGCACGGCGCTGACCGAAGGCCAGATCGAGGAATTGTGGCGGCTGGCCGACGAGCCCATCCTGTGCTTCGACGGCGACGCCGCCGGCCAGCGCGCCATGGCCCGCGCCGCCGAACGGGGCCTGCCCATCCTCAAGCCCGGCAAGTCGCTGCGCTTCGCCCGCCTGCCCCACCCCGAAGACCCCGATTCGCTGATCAAGGCCAAGGGGGCGGCGGCCATGCAGGCGGTGCTGGACGCCGCGCAACCGCTGTTCGACGTCACCTGGGCGCTGGCCACCGAGGGCCGGCCGCTGGACACCCCCGAGCGCCGCGCCGCCCTGGAACAGGAATTGAAGGAAAAGGCCTTCGGCATCGCCGACGAGACGGTGCGCTGGCAGTATCTGAGCGCCTTTCGCGAGCGCATGAAAAGCCAGTTCCGGCCGAAATGGGAGCCGCGCAAAGGCGGTCAGGCGTTCGGTCAGCCGGGTGGCAAGCGGTTCGAAGCCAAGCGCCGCCCCGGCGATCCGCCGCTGCGCAGCGTCGACGGCCGCCTGCCCGGCGCCGGCCGCCCGCTGCCCCCGGCATCGCCGCAGACCCGCCAGGAACGGCTGCTTCTCAGCATCCTGATCATCCATCCGCCCCTGGTGGAAATGGTTGCCGAACGCCTGGGTGAAATGACGTTTGCGGATTCCGAGCTTGACAAGCTGAGACGCGGGATTCTAAAGCACCTTGATATTGCCCGCGACCTTGACTCGCCGTCATTGCAGGGCCACTTAAGGTCGGACGGTCATTCCCGAGTGTTGGACTCCCTGCTGGACGCGAATGCATATAAGATCGCCCGGCCCGACGCGGTCCAAGAGGCCAGGTCGCTTTGGGAACACATTTTCACTCTCTATACGCGTAAAGAGATCCAGGCCGACGTCGCACACGCCGTCGAGAATTTCGCGCGGGAGCCGTCGGAAGCGAATTTCAACTATCTCGCGGCGCTGCTGAAAAGCCGCGGGAAAGGGGTGAACGAGGACGAGGAACGCGACCCTTAGGGGCCAGCGTGATGGTTTCATTTTTCGGTCAAGGGTGGCCGGCGCCGTTTTCCCGGGGAAAAGCGGCGAAGGCCCAGGCAGGATCCTAGGAGCGGTGGTTTAATGGCGACCAAATCCCAGAACACAGCGGAAGTCAACGAGAGCCAGGACGAGAATCTGGACGTCCCGCTGCTCGATACCCTTGGCGTTGCCGTCAAGAAGATGGTGGCGCGCGGGCGTGAACGTGGCTACGTCACGTATGACGAGTTGAACACGGCGCTGCCGCCGGACGAGGTCTCGTCCGAGCAGATCGAAGACACCATGGCCATGCTGAGCGAGCTGGGCATCAACGTGGTGGAGAGCGAGGAAGGCGAGGAAGCCGCCCCCGCCGAGGCCGAGGGCGACGAGGAAGCCGAGGGGTATTCCGGCGGCGGCAACGTGGACGAGGAAGACCTTGGCCGCACCGACGACCCCGTGCGCATGTACCTGCGCGAGATGGGCTCGGTCGAGCTGCTGAGCCGCGAGGGCGAAATCGCCATCGCCAAGCGCATCGAAGCCGGCCGCGACATGATGATCGGCGGCATCTGCGAAAGCCCGCTGACCATCCGCGCCGTCGTCGATTGGCATGACGCCCTGCAGGCCGGCAAGATGCTGCTGCGCGACATCATCGACCTGGACGCCACCTATGGCAACGGCCCCGGCGCCGACCTGACCGAGGAAGACCTGGAGCGCGGCCCCGACGAGGAGCTGGGCGCCGCCGAGGCCAAGGAAGGCGAAGAGGGCGAGGAAGAGGAAGGCGAAGGGCGCGAAGTGCCCGAGGGCGAGGAAAGCGAAGGCGAGGGCGAAAGCGACGGTGAGGAGGCCGGCATCTCGCTGGCCGCCATGGAAGCCGCGCTGATGCCCCAAGTGCTGGAAACCTTCGAAGCCATCGCCGCCAACTACACCAAGCTGGAAAAGGCGCTGAAGGACCGTCTGGCCACCCTGTCCAAGGGCGAGGCCATCAGCCCGGCGGCCGAGAAGAAGTACGAAAAGATCAAGGTCGAGATGGTGCGCCTGATGGAAGGCGTGCACCTCAACAACGCCCGCATCGAGCAGTTGGTCGAGCAGATGAACGGCCTCAACAAGCGTCTGATGATGCTTGAGGGGCGTCTGCTGCGTCTGGCCGAATCGTGCCGCGTCAAGCGCCAGGACTTCCTGGACAGCTATTTCGGCCACGAGCTTGATCCCAAGTGGATCGAGGTGGTGGGCGTGAAAACCAAGCAGTGGAAGGATTTCGCCGAGAAGCACGGCCGCGAGATCGCCGACATCCGCGGCAAGATCTCCATCGTCTCGGGCGAATCCGGCCTGCCCATCAGCGAATTCCGCCGCATCGTCCAGACCGTGCAGAGGGGCGAGCGCGAGGCCAGCAAGGCCAAGAAGGAGATGATCGAGGCCAACCTGCGCCTGGTGATCTCGATCGCCAAGAAGTACACCAACCGCGGCCTGCAGTTCCTGGACCTGATCCAGGAAGGCAATATCGGCCTGATGAAGGCGGTGGACAAGTTCGAGTACCGGCGCGGCTATAAGTTCTCGACCTACGCCACCTGGTGGATTCGTCAGGCGATCACCCGTTCGATCGCCGACCAGGCCCGCACCATCCGCATCCCGGTGCATATGATCGAGACCATCAACAAGCTGGTCCGCACCTCGCGCCAGATGCTGCACGAGATCGGCCGCGAGCCGACCCCGGAAGAGCTGGCGGAAAAGCTCAGCATGCCGCTGGAAAAGGTGCGCAAGGTGCTGAAGATCGCCAAGGAGCCGATCTCGCTGGAAACCCCCATCGGCGACGAGGAAGACTCGCACCTGGGCGATTTCATCGAGGACAAGAACGCGGTGCTGCCGCTGGACGCCGCCATCCAGGCGAACCTGCGCGAAACCACCACCCGCGTGCTGGCCAGCCTGACCCCGCGCGAGGAACGCGTGCTGCGCATGCGCTTCGGCATCGGCATGAACACCGACCACACCCTGGAAGAGGTGGGCCAGCAGTTCAGCGTGACCCGCGAA
>DATGXU010000578.1:0-2258 GCA_035298685.1 Magnetospirillum sp.
CGCCGACCGCCTGAAGGAGGCCGGAAAGTCACCCAAGGTGGTTCTCGTCGCCGTCGCCCGCAAGCTGCTGGTCATCGCATACGGCGTCATGAAAACTGGCCGACCGTTCCAAACAGCTTGACCGACAACACGGTATCTCAAACGGCGGGCGGGCCACCTCCGTGGCCCTTGCCTTCCGCGGCATAAGCCGCGCGGCGCAGTCGCGCCTAACCAACCGGCGGTGAGTTCTACTCACCGCCGGTTGGCATAAACCACTATTCCCCGCCTTCCGCCTTGCGGTGGCGATAGGTCACCAATTCGTGAACGATGCCGTGCAGCGTCTGGACTTCCTGGTTGGTCAGGTTGGCGCGCTGGAACAGGTTGCGGATGTTGCGCACCATCACCGGGCGCTTGTCCGGGTGGCGCAGAAAGCCGCACTCGTCCAGTTCGCGTTCCAGATGGTCGAAAAAGCCCAACAGCTTTTCCTTGGTGGCGGGCGGCTGGGCGCCCTTGGTCATGTGGCGTTCGGGCAGTTCCGGATCGGCGGTCTGGTACCATTCATAGGAAATCAGCAGCACGCACTGCGCCAGGTTCAGTGACGAATAATCCGGGTTCAGCGGCACCGTCACCACCGTATCGGCAATGGCGACGTCGTCGTTGTGCAGGCCGGTGCGCTCGGGGCCGAACAGCACGCCGAAGCTCTGGCCCTCGGCGGCGATGGCGCGCATGGCGGCGGCGGCGGTCTTGGGCGTGTCCACCGGCTTGACCATGAAGCGGTTGCGGGCGGTGGTGGCCCACACCCGGTGCAGGCCGGCCACCGCCTGTTCGGTGGTTTCGAACACCTTGGCGCCCAGCACCACGCGGTCGGCGCCCGAGGCGGCGGCGATGGCGCGCTCGCTCAGCCAATCGGGCTTGGGCGCGACCAGACGCAGATCGGTCAGGCCGTTGTTCAGCATGGCCCGGGCGGCGGTGCCGATATTTTCCGACAGTTGCGGCCGGACCAGAATGATCGCCGGTCCGGTGGAGGGTGCGGTGTCTTCGCTCATGTCTAGTGCAGTACGCCCATCAAATAGCCGGCCAGCACGCCCAGGACGGCGGTGGCGGGCAGAACGATGTTGGTCAGTGTCTTGCGGGTGCCGTCGGCTTTCTTGGTGGTGAACATGAAATGGCGCTGCATGGAACGCACCACCACCTCGACCGCCGCCGCGCCGGCAAAGTCCGAGAACACGCCCGACACCGCCCAGGGCGCGTAGGAACCGTCCTGGAACTGGTTCAGCACCGCGCGCGACGTCTGGTCGTCCTCGTCCAGAAAGGTTTCCCAGCCGCATATCACCTGGCGGCCCTGAACCTTCTCCATCTGCGCGTCGACGCGGTGGAAGGTATAGGTGGTGTCGATGACGCGGACGATGCGCGAATTGGGTTCCTCGCGCTTGGGAATGGGATTGGCCGGGCGCGGCGCCGCCGGCTTGGGCTGGGGCGCCGGGGCGGCGGTTTCCTGGGCCGGTCCGCCGTTCAGCACCGCATGCAGCGGATGATCGGGCGGGGCCAGAACCTGCCAACGCTTCAACGCCTCGCGTGCCAGATCCATGTGGCCGGCGGCGACCAGCCGTTCCGCCAGCGTCCGCCACAATTCGGCGGCGCTGGAATCCTCGGATTGCTGGGCGGCGCTCAGCGCCGGCAGCAATTCGGGGCGCAAGGACGCCGGGCAGTGCAGCGCCACCCAGTTCAGCACCTCGCTCATGGCTTCAGGCATGGTCGATCCGTTCCCATGAAAGTCGGCGCGAGAATACCCGCCACGCCCCCGCTACACCAGACGCAATACGCCCAAGGCGAGATTGCGCGCGTACCGGCCCAAGGCGTCAAATAGGCAAAAATGACAGGGAGGACGGCCATGAACCCCATTTGCAAGATTGCCCAGCGGACGGTGGAAACCGCCAGCCTGTGCCTGACCCAGTCGGCCGACCTGAACCGGCGGCTGTCGCACGGCGAGGTGGGCGGGCGCCGCTATCTCAGGGAGGTGGTGGCCATCTGGCGCTACAACATCCGCAACTTCTGGCATCCCGATCCCGACCCGTCGCTGACCACGCGGCATCTGGTGGAACGTTGACAGGCTGCGGAAAAACTCTCCCTATGGGACCGATTGTCCCTCTCGTCATGGCCGTGCTTGACACGGCCATCTACCGTGGAGGCTGTCAAGCGGGCTGAGCTTGCTTCCAGGGCTGGCGGTCGCGGGCGATGGCGTTCAGGGTAACAAGCATTTTCCGCATCAAGGCGGTAAG
>DATGXU010000579.1:0-13844 GCA_035298685.1 Magnetospirillum sp.
CATCTCGGTTTCGCTCATGGCGTTCAGCGACTGGCGCACCTGGGAATCGTTCAGCGTCTCCCACCAGAATTCCTGCTCGCGGGTGCGGTTCTCGACCACCATGGTTTCCAGGGCCTGCCGCGCCTCGCCCAATTCCGCCGCCTGCAGGTTGGCGTTGGCGGGCTTGGCGTGCGGATCGGGCGGGGCCAGCCGGGCACGCGGCACCGTCGAGCGGGCCACCACCTCGTCCACCTCGGCGGCGGTCTTGAGGTCCAGCAACATCGGCCCCAGCTCACGCACCTTGGCCACCGGCAGCCCCGCGTAATGCGACACCAGCGGCACCTGCCATTCGTGGATCAGGTATTCGTTCATGGCCTGATAAAGCTTGCCGGCCTTGGACGAAACGTCGTTGGGATCGCCGCCCAGCACGGTGCGGAAATGCTTCTTGGCGTGGGTGCGCACCAGCATGGCGATGATGTCGTGCACGCAACGCCCGCATTTCAGCCGGACGAAATCGTCGTTCACCGGCCGCCCCTGGGCGTCCACCAGCAGATGGGCGAAGGCGTCGCGGCGCTTGCGGAAAATCAGGATCAGCCCGTGCAGCAGATCCGGCGACGCCATCGCCGCGTTATAGAAATCGTCGCCGTCCAGATCGCCGAATGTCGGGACCAAGGCGCGATAAACCGCCGCCACCGGCCCCTTCAGGGTCTCGGTGATCTGGCGCACCGCCTTGTTGTGCTCGATTTCCCTCAACGCAACCGTTCCCCTGGCCGTTCGCACGGCCCGACTGCCACCCGTCCCCTGGGCATTGCCAGTATCGCGCGATCGCGGCGAATCGGCAAACGCCGATATGTGAACGCGCACCCCTCGAAAGCACAGGCTGGCAGGGCTTGGCGCGCACCCCACCTTGGGTCTAGGTCCGATTGGCAGGAGCCTGCGTACCATGGCCTATCCGCCCCGCGCCCGCGTCTGGCCCGGCACGCCGCTGCCGCTGGGGGCCACCTGGGACGGCGCCGGCGCCAATTTCGCCCTGTTTTCCGCCCATGCCGAAAAGGTCGAGCTGTGCCTGTTCGACGCCGGCGGCGAGCGCGAGACCGAACGCATCACCCTGCCGGAATACACCGACGAGGTTTGGCACGGCTATGTGCCCGATCTGTTGCCGGGGCAGTTGTACGGCTATCGCGTGCACGGCCCCTATCAGCCGCAGGCGGGCCACCGCTTCAACGCCCACAAGCTGCTGCTGGACCCTTATGCCAAGTCGATCCGGGGCGGCCTGCGCTGGACCGACGCCCACTTCGCCTATCGCCTGGGCACCCCGCGCGAGGATTTGTCGTTCGACCGCCGCGACAACGCCCGCGCCATGCCCAAATGCGAGGTGGTCGACACCGCCTTCACCTGGGGCGACGAAAGGCGGCCGGGCACCCACTGGTCGCAGACGGTGATCTATGAAATGCATGTGCGCGGCCTGACCATGCGCCACCCCGAGGTCCCGCCCAACCGGCGCGGCACCTTCGCCGGGCTGGCATGGCCGGCGGTGATCGAGCATCTGCGCGCCCTGGGGGTGACGGCGGTCGAGCTGTTGCCCATCCACGCCTTCATCGACGACCGCACCCTGATGGACCGGGGCCTGCGCAATTACTGGGGCTACAATTCCATCGGCTTCTTCGCGGTCGAGCCGCGCTATCTGGGCTCGGGCCGCCTGTCGGAATTCAAGTCCATGGTGCGCCGGCTGCACGACGCCGGCATCGAACTGATCTTGGACGTGGTTTACAACCACACCGCCGAGGGCAACCACCTGGGCCCCACCCTCAGCTTCAAGGGCATCGACAATGCCAGCTATTACAAACTGGTGCCCGAGGACCCGCGCTATTACTGGGATTCCACCGGCTGCGGCAACACGCTGGACCTGGGCCACCCGCGGGTTCTGCAGATGGTGCTGGATTCCTTGCGCTATTGGGTCACGGAAATGCACGTCGACGGCTTCCGCTTCGACCTGACCGCCAGCCTGGCGCGCGAGGGGTTCCACTATGACCCGGGCGCGGCGTTCTTCGACGCCATCCGCCAGGACCCGGTGCTGTCGGCGGTCAAGCTGATCGCCGAGCCGTGGGACCTGGGCCTGGGCGGCTATCAGGTGGGCGGCTTCCCGCCCGGCTGGTCCGAATGGAACGGGCGCTTTCGCGACGTGGTGCGCCAGTATTGGAAAGGCGACGGCGGCCAGTTGCCCGAACTGGCCTCGCGCCTGACCGGCTCGGCCGACCTGTTCGGCCATCGTGGCCGCCGGCCCCACGCCTCGGTGAACTTCATCACCGCCCATGACGGTTTCACCCTGGCCGATCTGGTCGCCTACAACGACAAGCACAACGACGCCAACGGCGAGGACAACCGCGACGGCGCCAACGACAACGCTTCGTGGAATTGCGGCGCCGAGGGCCCGACCGAGGATTCCGACATCCTGGACCTGCGCCGCCGCCAACGGCGCAATCTGCTGGCAACGCTGATCCTGGCCCAGGGCGTGCCCATGCTGCTGGCCGGCGACGAGTTGGGGCATTCCCAGGGCGGCAACAACAACGCCTATTGCCAGGACAACGAGATCGCCTGGATCGACTGGAGCACGGCCGACGAGGATTTGGTGGCCTTTACCCGCCGCCTGATCGCCATCCGCCGCCATCACCCGGTGTTCCACCGCCGCCGCTTCTTTCGCGGCCATTTCGAGCAGGGCGCCGATGTGATGTGGCTGCGGCCCGACGGCGGCGAGATGACCGAGCAGGATTGGGGCTTCGCCGACGCCCACACCCTGGGCATGTTGTTCACCGGCGACACCGGCGATTCCTATTACCTGACCGAGGGCGGGCTGCCCCAGCGCGACATGCCGTTCCTGCTGCTGATGAACGCGTTCTGGCAGCCGGTGCCGTTCACCCTGCCCGGCACCGACCGCCGTTGGGAGGTGTGGATCGACACCTTCGAACCCATGCGACAAAGCCACGTCCACGAATCGGGAGAGGCCTATCCGCTGGACGCGCGCAGTCTGGCGTTGCTGGTGCGGGTATGAAAGGCAATCCCCCACCCCCCGCAGGGTTGACTTTTCCCCACCCCGCACCCCACTCTCCAGACTTCACCGAAGGGGAGCCCCGGTTGCGGGGCTGAGAGGCCGGAGCGTCAGCCGGCGACCCTTGGAACCTGATCCGGGTCATGCCGGCGAAGGGATCGGAATCCTTTTTTCCGCACCCGCCGGCCTGTCACCAGCAACAAGGGATGGGCCAATGTCCGAGACTACCGAAGACCTGAAGGTCACCACCGGGCCACTGCCGGGGTCGCGCAAGATCTACGTCGAGGGCTCGCGCCCCGACATTCGCGTCGCCATGCGCGAGGTCGACCTGGAGCCGTCGGCCAAGGAACCGCCGGTGCGCCTTTACGACACCTCGGGCGCCTATACCGACGACGCGGTGGCGGTGGACATCACCAAGGGCCTGGCCGAGCTGCGCCGCAGCTGGATCGAGCAGCGCGGCGACGTCGAAACCTATGAAGGCCGCGCCCACCGCCCCGAGGATGACGGCCTGCAGCCGGGCGAGACCATCGGCGTGCCGGTGTTCGACCGCCAAGGCCGCCGCCCGTTGCGCGCCAAGGCCGGCCGCGCGGTGACCCAGCTGGCCTATGCGCGGGCCGGCATCGTCACCCCCGAGATGGAATACGTGGCCATCCGCGAGAACCTGCGCATCGCCGAGGCGCGCGAGGCCGCCGCCCGCGACGGCGAGGATTTCGGCGCCGACATTCCCGATCAGGTCACCCCCGAATTCGTGCGCAGCGAAGTGGCGCGCGGCCGCGCCATCATCCCCAGCAACATCAACCACCCCGAAGCCGAGCCGATGATCATCGGCCGCAACTTCCTGACCAAGATCAACGCCAACATCGGCAATTCCGCCGTGGCGTCCAGCGTGGCGGAAGAGGTGGAGAAGCTGGTTTGGGCCATCCGCTGGGGCGCCGACACGGTGATGGACCTGTCCACCGGCCGCCACATCCACGCCACCCGCGAATGGATTCTGCGCAACAGCCCGGTTCCCATCGGCACCGTGCCGATCTATCAGGCGTTGGAAAAGGTCAACGGCCGTGCCGAGGACCTGACCTGGGAAATCTTCAAGGACACCCTGATCGAGCAGTGCGAGCAGGGCGTGGATTACTTCACCATCCATGCCGGCCTGCGTCTGGCCCACATTCCGCTGACCGCGCGGCGCGTCACCGGCATCGTCTCGCGCGGCGGCTCGATCATGGCCAAGTGGTGTCTGGCCCATCACAAGGAAAACTTCCTCTACACCCATTTCGAGGACATCTGCGAGATCCTCAAGGCCTATGACGTCGCCTTCAGCCTGGGCGACGGCCTGCGTCCCGGTTCCATCGCCGACGCCAACGACGCCGCCCAGTTCGCCGAACTGGAAACCCTGGGCGAGCTGACCCACATCGCCTGGAAGCACGATTGCCAGGTGATCATCGAAGGCCCCGGCCACGTGCCCATGCACAAGATCAAGGTCAACGTCGAAAAGCAGCTGAAGCTGTGCGGCGAGGCCCCGTTCTATACGCTGGGTCCGCTGGTCACCGACATCGCGCCGGGCTACGACCACATCACCAGCGCCATCGGCGCGGCGATGATCGGATGGTTCGGCACCGCCATGCTGTGCTATGTCACCCCCAAGGAGCATCTGGGCCTGCCCGACCGCCAGGACGTGCGCGAAGGCGTGGTCACCTATAAGCTGGCGGCCCATGCCGCCGACCTGGCCAAGGGCGTGCCGGCGGCGCGCGAACGCGACGACGCGCTGAGCCGCGCCCGCTTCGAGTTCCGCTGGAAGGACCAGTTCCACCTGTCGCTGGACCCGGAAAAGGCCCGCGACTTCCACGACCAGACCCTGCCGGCCGAGGGCGCCAAGCTGGCCCATTTCTGTTCCATGTGCGGCCCCAAGTTCTGTGCCTACAAGATCAGCCAGGAGGTGCGCGACATCGCCGCCGAACAGGGCATGGAAGCCATGAGCGAGAAGTTCAAGGCCGAAGGCGCCGAAATCTACAAGGCGGAAAAGCCCGCCGCCGAGTGAGGCGATGGCGGGAGCGTCGGCGACGTTCCCGCCATGCGCGAAACTCCCCCCTTGCACAAATTTGCCGCCGCAAATAATGATTGTGGCGCGGCCGCGCGCATGCGGCCTTTGGGGGGAGAGCACTTTGATGAAACGCCTGATCATTCCCGCCGCCATGTGTCTTGCCATGGCGCTCAGCGCCTGCGGCCACCGGTCCAGCTACGAAGTGGCGGTCACCGACCCCAACGCGCCCACGCGCTACCCGTCGAACCACCCGGCTGCGGTCGAGGTGTTCGAGGGCGACGTCACCGACCGCCCCTATGTGACGCTGGGCGACGTCACCGTCACCGTCAGCAAGAACACCATTTTCGATTCCGACCCCAACCACGGCGAAGCCAATGCCAAGCTGCGCGCCGCTGCGGGCAACATGGGCGCCGATGCGGTGGTGCTGGTGCGCTATGGCGCCGTCGGCATTTCGTTCTGGAGCTGGGGAACCATGGAGGTCAAGGGCCGTGCGATCCGCTACGTCCGCTAAGGCGCTGGCATTGATCCTGGCGCTGGCGGGGGCTGCCTGTTCCACCGCAGCGCCGCCCCTGCCCACCGACACCACCGGCGTGAACCGCACCACCACGTTGTCGCTGAAGGACTTCGCGGCGGAAGACGCGGCGCTGCCCTGCGAAACCATCGCCCGCGAACGCGCCGACCTGCGCCAGCGCGTGGCCGAGGCCAACGGCACCATCGAGGAAAATCGCCGCCTCAACCAGACGGCCCTGTTCCTGGGCGGTGCGCTGGCGCTGCCGGTAGTCAGCATGAACGGCGCCGAAAAGGACTTCATGGTCCGGGCGCAGAACCGCCTGGACGTGTTGTCCAAGCTGTCGGCGGTCAAAGGCTGCCGGGTGGGCTGAAGCCCACCACATGACCCCATCATCCCCCGAACCGCCCACGCGGTTCGGGGGATGATGTGTTTCCAGGGCCTCAAACGGCCTCGTCGGCTTTC
The DNA here is from genome assembly GCA_035298685.1 of Magnetospirillum sp. Taxonomy (GTDB): domain Bacteria; phylum Pseudomonadota; class Alphaproteobacteria; order Rhodospirillales; family Magnetospirillaceae; genus Magnetospirillum. The sequence goes on from DATGXU010000579.1 coordinate 6,034, forward strand.
GGCAGCGTGAAAAAGAACGTGCTGCCCGCGCCCGCCTCGCTTTCCACCCAGATGCGCCCACCCGCCGCCGTGACGATGCGCCGAGCGATGGCGAGACCGGCGCCGGTGCCGGTGAGCGGACCGGGCGGATGCAGCCGGGTGAACAGGCGGAAGATATCGTCCTGATAGGCGGGCTCGATGCCGACGCCGTTATCCGCCACCCAAAACCGCCAATGATCGCCGCAATCGTCGGCGCCGACGCGAATGACCGGGGCCACGCCGTCGCGGCGATAGATCAGGGCGTTGGCGATCAGGTGGCGGTACAATTCGAACAGCGTGGCGCGGATAACGCCAACGGCCGGCAGGGTCGCGACGGTGACCTGGGCCTTGGTGGCGCTGATTTCCTCGGCCAGATGATCGAGCACGGCGTTGACCACGCTTGTGGCCTCGACCCGCTCGGAAGCGGCGGCGATGGGGGCGGACGGGCTGGCATAGATGGCCAGGTCCTGCACCAGTTGGCGCATGCGCAGGGCGCCCTCGATGGCGAAGTCGGCCAGTTCCCGGCCCTCGTCGCCCAAATCGTCGCCGTGGCGGCGCAGCAGCAACTGGCAGAAGCTGACCACCAGCCGCGACGGCTCGGACAGATCGTGCGAGGCGACGCGGGCGAATTCCCGCAATTCCTCGTGGGTGGCTTCCAGTTCGGCGACGGCGGTGGACAACGCCTGCGACTGTTCGGCCAATTGTTCGTGGGCTTGGCCCAGCGCCAGCAAGGCGTCGTTCTTTTCGGCGATGATCCGTTCCAGGTGGACGACGTATTCGCTTTCCAGCCCCTGGACGATCTCATGCTCGCTGATCACGCCGCGGGCAGCGCCGCTGTCGTCGGCGACCACCAGATGGCGGATGTTGAAGGCGCGAAACGCCTCGGCGGCTTGCAGCAGCGAGGCGGACGGCCGGATGGTCCGTAACGGCTGCGCCATCACCTCGCCGGCGGTCAGCTGTTGCACCGCGCTGTGCTGGCGCAACAGCCGCACGGCGTCGCGCTCGGTCAGGATGCCGACGGCGCGCCCCTGGCGCTGGATGACCACGCAATAGATGCCGGGCCGGGCCAGCATACCCAGGATTTCGCCCAGCGGAGTGCCTTCGGCGGCGGCGCACAGCGGCGCCATCACCTCGGACACATCCTTGGGTTTGACATAGAAGTCGACGCCTAGATGGCGGACGAAATCGGTTTCGGTGACCACGCCGGCCACGGTGCCGTCGTCGGAACGCACCACCAGATGGCGGAACCGGTGGGCTTTCATGGCCTTGAAGGCCTCGAAATGGTCCATGTCGGCCGCCACCGTCAGCGGACTTGGCGTCATCACCTCGGCAACGGTCAGGTCGGCGTGGCGATCCAGCCCGTCATAGCATTTGACGATGTCGCGTTCGGTGATGATGCCCACCGGGCGCCCATGCTCGGCCACCACCAGGCACGAGATATGCCGCTCGGACAGAATTTCCAATGCCTCGGCCATCCGCGTTTCCGGGGCGACGGTAATCACCGCCGAGGTCATGATGTCAGAGAGCGGAACCGCGCGCATGGATCGTCCGAAGGCGGGAATGGAATAAGCACATACCTTAGGGATAAGACCCTAGGCAAACCAGGGCTATTTGCATATGGCAGCACGCGAAAGCGCGAATGGCCGCCCGCCCCCTGCGGCATCGGCGCAAGGGGCGGGTGACCGGATTACACCGCGTTGGCCTTGGCGATTTTCTGCATCAGGTAATAGCTGTCCTTGGGGGTGCGCACCAAGGTGTCGTAATCGACGCGGACGATGCCGAACCGCTTGGACAGGCCGAAGGCCCATTCGAAATTGTCCAGCAGCGACCACGCCAGATAGCCCTTGAGGTTGGCGCCGTCGGTCAGCGCCCGATGGACCTGTTCGATGTGTTCCTTGATGAACTGGGTGCGCTCGGCGTCGTGGACGGCACCGTCGGGGCTGACCACGTCGTCATAGGCGGCACCGTTTTCGGCCACATAGACCGCCGGGTTGCCGTAATTGTTCTTCAGGTCCATCAACTGGTCGTACAGACCCTCGGGCTGCACCGGCCAGCCCATGCCGGTATAACGCTTGGCCTTGGGATCGCCCCAGCCGGCGTTGAAGGGCTTGCCCTCCTCGTGGCGCATGGTGTTGCGGCCGTAATAATTGATGCCCAGCATGTCGATGGGGAACTTGGCCAGTTCCAGGTCGCCCGGCTTGACGAAATCGGCCATCTGGTCGGCGACGATGGCCGGAAGCTGGCCCTTGAACAGGCCGTCCAGGGTGACGCGGTTCCACGCCGCGTCCCACAGGGCGGCGGCGCGGCGGTCGGCCTCGGAATCGGTGTCGGGGATGCACGGGCTGACGTTGGTCACCGTGCCCAGGATGGCGTCGGACTTTTCGGCGCGGATGGCGCGCAACGCGGCGCCCTGGGCCAGATTCTGATGATGCAGCGCCTTGAGGATGCCGATCTCGCCCAGGCGATGGCCGGGGGCGTGCTCACCCACGCCATAGCCGAAGATGGCGACCACGTTGGGCTCGTTCAGCATCACCCAGTTCTTCACCCGGTCGCCCAGACGGCGCACGGCGACGCGGGCATATTCGGCGAAGGGCTCGGTGACCGCGCGGCCCTGCCAGCCGCCCAGATCTTCCAGAGGCTGCGGCAGGTCCCAGTGATAGAGACAGGCCATGGGCTGGATGCCGGCCTTCAGCAGTTCGTCCACCAGACGGTCGTAGAAATCCAGACCCTTCTGGTTCACCGCGCCGGTGCCGCCGGGAATGATGCGCGGCCATGCCAGCGAAAAGCGATAGGCGTTGAAGCCGGCCGCCTTCATCAGCGCCACGTCTTCCGGATAGCGGTGATAGTGGTCGCAGGCCTTGGCGGCGGACGAACCGTCCATGATGCGGCCGGCCTTGGTGAAGGTATCCCAAATGTCGGGGCCGCGCCCGTCGACGTCCAGCGCACCCTCGATCTGATAGGACGAAGTGGAAGCCCCCCACAAGAAGCCCTTGGGGAAGACTTTGGCAGACGAATTCGCTGCGGATGCGGGCGTGGCGGCCATGGCGGCGGCTCCGACAAGAAGTTGACGTCTTGTGATTTTCATCCCTTTTCCTGCGCTTGTCATCCCCTACCGTGGTTCACGCGGTCGCCCGTTGGTGGAAGCCGTGGCCGGGATGATCGGCCCACGGCTCGACCGTGACCGACGACACGCGGGCGGCGGGCGGCCCCTTGCGGCAGGCCTCGACCATGGCGTCCACCACCTCGGGGGCACCCAGGAACACCGCCTCGACGCGGCCGTCCGTCAGGTTGCGCACCCAGCCGTGCAGGCCCAGGCCTTGGGCGGCTTCCACCGTCCAGCCCCGGTACCACACGCCCTGCACCCGCCCTTCGATCAGCACGCGCAAACACTTGGGATGATCCATGGGGGCCTCGTCATTCATCGACTGAACCGATTACTCTGGCCGGCACTTCCCGTTGGATCCATGGTGCCGCCGCCCTTAGGGTATGTGCATCGCCCCAGGGGCGCAAGACGGGCAGGAGCAACGGAGGAAGCCATGGCCAAGGTGGCGAAGACGGCAACACAGATCGGCGTTCACTTGGGCGTGTCGGTGGGCGTGGGCTACGCCATGACCGGCAGCCTGGCCATCGGCGGCGCGGTGGCCTTGGTCGAGCCCCTGGTCAACGTGGTCGCCGGCGCCTTGCACGACAAGGCATGGGAACACGCCCGGCGGCGGGCATGAGGCCCGGGCAAAGAAAAACCCCCGGACCTCGCGGCCCGGGGGCTTTCCCGTTTCAGCAAATCCGCCTTACGAGGCGAATTCGATGATCTTCTGGTCCACCGCCAGCGATTCGCCCGGCTGGGCATGAACCTTGGCGATGATGCCGTCGCGCTCGGCCTTGAGGATGTTTTCCATCTTCATGGCTTCGACCACGGCCAGCGGCTCGCCCGCCTTGACTTCCTGACCCTCGGCCACCTCGACCGCGCGCAGCAGGCCGGGCATGGGCGACAGCAGGTACTTGGACATGTCCGGCGGCGCCTTGAACGGCATCAGCTTGTTCATGACGGCGGCCTTGCGGTTCAGCACGATGGCCGACACGCGCGAGCCCGAGTGGGCCAGGGTGTAGTAGACGCCGTTGCGGTCGATCTGCACGCAGACCGGACGGCCTTCCACGGTGCCCTTGAACAGCGGCTGGCCGATGTGCCAGTCGGACTTGACGCTGATGGCCTCGCCACCGATGACGACGGCGAAGCCGCCTTCGGCCGGACGGCACTCGACGTCATGGTACTCGCCGTTGAGGACCACGGTCCATTCCACCGGCACCCGCATCTCGTGGCCCGGGAACTGGCCCGAGATCTTGATGTTGCGGCCGGTGATGGTGGACTTGACGGCCGCCGCCACGGCGATCAGCACGGTCGGATCGTCGGCCGGCAGATCGTCGGCATGGAAGCCGTTCTTGTACTCTTCGGCGATGAAGTTGGTGGTCAGGTTGCCCTTGACGAACCGGTCCTTGCTCATCAGCGAGGCCAGGAACGGAATGTTGTGGGACAGACCACGGATGTAATAGGCGTCCAGGGCCTCGCGCATGTGGGCGATGGCCGCGTCGCGGGTCGGACCATAGGTGATCAGCTTGGCGATCATGGGATCGTAGAACATGCTGATCTCGCCGCCTTCGTACACGCCGGTGTCGACGCGCACATGCGGGCCTTCTTCCGGCGGAGCGTAGCGGGTCAGACGGCCGGTGGACGGCAGGAAGTTGCGGAACGGATCCTCGGCGTAGACGCGGGCTTCGACGGCCCAGCCGTTCAGCTTCACGTCTTCCTGGGTCAGCGGCAGCTTTTCGCCGGCGGCAACCTTGATCATCAGCTCGACCAGATCGAGGCCGGTCACCATTTCGGTCACCGGATGCTCCACCTGCAGGCGGGTGTTCATTTCCAGGAAGTAGAACTCGCCGGTGGCGCCGCCGACGATGAACTCGACCGTACCGGCCGACTTGTACTGCACGGCCTTGGCCAGGGCCACGGCCTGCTCGCCCATCGCCTTGCGCATCTCGGGGCTCAGGAAGGGCGACGGCGCCTCTTCGATCACCTTCTGATGGCGACGCTGGATCGAGCATTCACGCTCGCCGAGATAGATGGTGTTGCCGAACGAATCGGCCAGCACCTGGATCTCGATGTGGCGGGGCTGTTCGATGAACTTTTCGATGAACACGCGGTCGTCGGCGAAGGACGACTTGGCCTCGTTGGTGGCCGAGACGAAGCCTTCCTTGGCCTCGGCGTCGTTCCACGCCAGACGCATGCCCTTGCCGCCACCGCCGGCCGAGGCCTTGATCATGACCGGATAGCCGATTTCACGGGCGATCTTCACCGCCTCGTCGGCGTCCTTGATCACGTCCATGTGACCCGGAACGGTGTTGACGCCGGCCTGCTTGGCCAGCTTCTTCGACTCGATCTTGTCGCCCATGGCGAAGATCGCGTGGGCATCGGGACCGATGAAGGTGATGCCGGCCTTGGCCAGGGCTTCCTGGAACTCACGCTTTTCCGACAGGAAGCCGTAGCCCGGGTGAACCGCCTGGGCGCCGGTCTGCTTGCAGGCTTCGACGATCTTGTCGACCAGCAGGTAGGACTGGGCGGAAGGCGGCGGACCCAGATGGACGGCCTCGTCGGCCATCTGCACGTGCAGCGCATCCTTGTCGGCGTCGGAATACACCGCCACCGTCTTGATGCCCATCTTCTTGGCGGTCTTGATGACGCGGCAAGCGATTTCGCCGCGGTTGGCGATCAGAATCTTGGTGAACATGCTCGCGCCCCCCATCAAAGCGGAATGTTCCCGTGCTTCTTCCACGGGTTCTTGAGGTCCTTGTCCTTCAACATGGCCAGCGAGCGGCAGATGCGCTTGCGGGTCGAGTGCGGCATGATCACGTCGTCAATGAAGCCGCGATGGCCGGCGATGAAGGGGTTGGCGAACTTCTGGCGGTACTCCTCGGTACGCGCGGCGATCTTGTCGGCGTCACCGATGTCCTGACGGAAGATGATCTCCACCGCGCCCTTGGGGCCCATCACCGCGATTTCGGCGGTCGGCCAGGCGAAGTTGACGTCACCGCGCAGGTGCTTGGAGCTCATCACGTCGTAAGCGCCGCCATAGGCCTTGCGGGTGATGATGGTGATCTTCGGCACGGTGGCTTCGGCATAGGCGTACAGCAGCTTGGCGCCGTGCTTGATGATGCCGCCGTATTCCTGGGCGGTACCGGGCAGGAAGCCGGGCACGTCCACGAAGGTCACGATCGGAATGTTGAAGCTGTCGCAGAAGCGCACGAAGCGGGCGGCCTTGATCGACGATGCGATGTCCAGGCAGCCGGCCAGCACCATGGGCTGGTTGGCGACGATACCGACGGTGCGGCCTTCCATGCGGCCGAAGCCGACGATGATGTTGCCGGCATAGCCCGGCTGCACCTCGAAGAAGTCGCTCTCGTCCACGACCTTCAGGATCAGTTCCTTCATGTCGTAGGGCTTGTTCGGATTGTCGGGGATGAGCGTGTCCAGGCTCATCTCCTTGCGCTCGGGCAGGTCCGGGGTCGGACGCACCGGCGGCTTTTCCTTGTTCGAAGCCGGCAGGAAGTCGACGAAGCGACGCAGCTGCAGCAGGGCTTCCACGTCGTTCTCGAACGCCAGGTCAGCCACGCCCGACTTGGTCGAGTGGGTGATGGCGCCGCCCAGTTCCTCGGCGGTGACGGTCTCGTGGGTGACGGTCTTCACCACGTCCGGACCGGTCACGAACATGTACGAGCTGTCCTTCACCATGAAGATGAAGTCGGTCATGGCCGGCGAGTACACGGCGCCACCGGCGCACGGACCCATGATCATCGAGATCTGCGGCACCACGCCCGAGGCCAGCACGTTGCGCTGGAACACCTCGGCATAGCCGGCCAGCGAAGCGACGCCTTCCTGAATACGGGCGCCGCCCGAATCGTTGAGGCCGATCACCGGCGCGCCCACCTGGACGGCCTTGTCCATGATCTTGCAGATCTTCTCGGCGTGCGCTTCCGACAGCGAGCCGCCGAACACGGTGAAGTCCTGGCTGAACACGAACACCAGACGGCCGTTGATGGTGCCGTAACCGGTCACCACACCGTCGCTCGGAATGGACTGCTGATCCATGCCGAAATCGGTGCAGCGGTGTTCCTTGAACATATCCCACTCCTCGAAGGAGTCGGGATCGAGAAGCAGTTCGATGCGCTCGCGCGCCGTCAGCTTGCCCTTGGCATGCTGCGAAGCGATGCGCTTCTCGCCGCCGCCCAGACGGGCACGGTTCCGTTTCTCTTCGAGTTGGCGAATGATTTCCTGCATCCGATTTCCCCTAATGAAGGTAAGGGCAAGCGCCTGTTCGCGGGCACGCCGGCACCTTCGGGTGGTAACCCCACCCTTATGGTCAGGGCAGTGCAGATACCATTACTTCCGGCCGGCTTCCACCGAAAAAGACCCCTCGCCCACTCACGTTGTGTTGCAATTTGTGACTAACGGAAAGGCTTACGGCGCTTGGCTTTAACGGGGTTGCGCGGCACGCATGGCTCGGGTAATTTTATTTCGTTCACGCGCGACGCACACCTGCGGTTTCATAACCCCACGAAATCGCGAAAAACGGCGGATTCCCTAAGGTCGCGGGTAGGTTGACCTACGAAATAGCGGTTCGCGCGGCCCCTTAAGCAAGAAATTTTATTTCCATCGGTAATTTTTAGCCTCGCCCGAGAGGGCGGCGGCACCCCGGAAGCCGATCCGGGGGCGGCCGGCGCCGCCCCCGTCCCGCCACTATCGG
>DATGXU010000580.1:0-4960 GCA_035298685.1 Magnetospirillum sp.
AGGCTGGCCTCCCACGGAGGGGATTGGGGGCACCCGCCCCCAAAGGGTCTGGTCGTCCCTATTTCCATTCCAGGCTGTCCACCGCCCCGCAATGGGGGCAGGTGGCCGACCACAGATCGGCGGGCTTGCCGCAGGTGGCGCACGTCCACGCCGGTTCCGCCGGGGCAGTGGCCGACTTGGCCAGCCACCCTTGCGCCGCCGCTTCGTCGTGGCGTTCCTCGCGTTCCAGCTTGGCATACAGCACGTACACGCCGCCGCTGGGGCGCTGGGCCAGGGCCCGGTCCAGGTGGGTGCGCGCCAGGCCCCATAGCTTGGCGGCCATGGCGGCTTCGGCCAGGGCGATGTGGCCATCGGGGGCGTCGGGGTTGGCCTTGACCAGCTTTTCCACCCGCTTCACCCGCTGCAGGGGCGTCTCGGCCGGGGCCAGGGCCAGCGACGCCTCGATCAGGTCGGGATGGGGGGCGATGCGCCACGTCGCCACGATGGCTGCCAGCGCCTTGCGCGGCTTGTCGGCGCGATGCAGCAGGGTGGCGGCCTGCACGGCGGTGGCCACCAGTCCGGGGTCGGCCTTGTGGGCATCCAGGGCGGTGCGCAAAGCCTGGGCGGGAACGGCTTCCTGGCGCGCCCGTTCCAGCAGGGCCAGGGCGCGGAAGCGGGCCAGGGTGCCGCCCGACAGCGCGCCGCGCTTGCGGGCCTCGGCCAGGGTGGCTTCGGCCTCGCTCCACTGGCCGGCGCGGGCCTGCAGGTCGAACAGGGTGGCGGCCAGCCCGTCGGCGGGGCCGCCCAGCGCCCAGGCCCGGCGGGCGTAATCCAGCGCGGCGCCATGGTCGTGCCGCTTCAACGCCAGATCCAGCAGCCCCTTGAGCCCCAGGAACGCGGTTTCGGGGCGTTCCACCATGGTGGTCAGGCGGCGTTCGGCCTCGGCCTCGTCGCCGGACAGGGTGGCGGCCTGGGCGGTCAGCAGGCCGGTCAGCGAGCGGTCCGACAACAGCTTGTCGGCGCGCCGGGCCAGCCGCTTGGCGCCCCGGCGGTCGCCGGCGGCAACGGCGGCCAGACCGTCCGACAGGGCGCGGTAGCCTTCGCGCGTGCGTTTGTCCCGGCGGGCGGCCAGCCAGCGGCGGGGCGCGCCGAAGACGGCGCGGGCCAGCTTGACCGCCAGCACGCCCAGTGCCAGCGCCAGCAGCACGGCCAGGATCAGCAGCGGCACCGGGCCGGTGATCTTCCAGCCCAGCCAGTGAACCACCACCTGCCCGGGGCGGTCGGCCAGCCAGACGGCGGCGGCGACCAGCAGGGCGGTGACGACGACGAAGGTGGCGAGGCGGCGGATCATGTCACTGCCCCGCGCCGATGGCGGCCACCACATGGGCGGTCATGTCCGACACCGCCTTGCCGGCGGCCAGCCGGGCCTTGGCGTCGGCCAGCCACGGCGCCGCCTGCTCGGCGGGGCCGCCGCTCAGGGTGTCCATTTCGGCGATGGCCTGGGCCAGATCGCCCACGGCCAGCGCCGTTTGGGCGCGGGCGACGATGGCGGCCGGCGAGGTGCCGGCGGTGTTGCCGTCTTCGCGTTCGATGGTCACCAGACTGGCCATGCGGTCCAGGGTCTGGCGCCACCAGCCCTGCTGCTCGGGCAGCACCTGGGCGCGGATGATGGCGGAGGCCTGGGTCGACAGCCGGGCGGTCAGCACCGGCAGGGTGGGAATGCCCACGGCGGCGCGCGGCTTCAGGGTCTCGATGGCGGGGGCGATCTCGGCGTCCTGGCCGGCCAGCGCCTTGACCGCGCGCAATTCGGCGTCGAACGGCATGGCGGCGGCCAGGGACTCGCGCAATTGCCCCACCGCCAGCAACAGGGCGGCGGCCGAAGCGCGGCGGGCCTGCATGTCGCGCAGGCTGGTTTCCGCTTTTTCCACCCGGTCGGCCAGACGCAGCACGGCCGCCGCGTCGGCCGAGGTGCGCCTGAGGTCGGCCACCTGCTTGGACAGGCTGTCCACCTCGTCCACCAGCTTGGCGGGAACCTGGGGCTGGGCCTGCAGGGCTTTCACCGCCGCTTCGGTCTGGCCCAGGCGGTTTTCCATCGGCGTCAGGTCGGCGGCCTGGGGCTGCTGCGCCAGCCGCGCCTCCAGCGCCCGCAGGCGTTCGCGCGTCGCCGCCAGCTCGCCCTGCAATTCGCTCACCACGGCGGCATTGGCCGGCGGCGGCGCGGCGGCGACAGGGGCTTGGGGCGTCGGCACGTCGGCACCCGGCCGCAGCTCGGACCACACCAGCGCGGCCACGGCGGCCAGGGTGGCGACCAGCACGGCGGCGGCCACCGGCACCCAGCCGCGCCCCTTGGCGGTTTCCGTCTCGATTGCCGGCTCGGCGATCTCGGCGTCGGTCGAGGGTTCGGAAGCGTTTTCCGGAGTGGTCTGGGCCAGCACGGTCTGGGCCGGGGCGGGAGGGGTCTGCTCGGTGTCGGTCATGCTCGTCCTCGGGTCGGCGGAGGCGATCCGGCCGGCGGCCAGGTCATCCTCCAGCGCCGCCAGCAGCGCGGCTTGGGTTGGAGCGGCGGCCACGCGCACCGTCGCCCAGGGCAGCGTCGCCAATTCGGCGGCCACGGCGGAACTCAGGGCATAGGCTGTCAGCTTGCCGGTCGATGCCGCCAGACCGGCGGCCTTGACCAGGGTAACAAAGGTGGCGGCGGTGCGGGGAGAGAAAAACAGCGCCACATCCAAGGCCCCGTCGCCCAGGGACTTGGCCAGATCGGCCGAAATTTCCGTTGCCGGGCGGGCCTCGTACAGAACGACCCGGCGCACGGTGAAACCGGCCTCGCCCAGCCGCCCCGACAGGTCGCCGGCGGTCACCGATCCGGCGGCATGCAGGAAGGCGCCAGCCTCGGGCGTACAGCGTTGGCGCACCAGCGCGGCCAGGGTTTCCACGTTGCCGCCGGCGCTTTCCACCCGTTCGTAGCCCAACTCGCGCGCCGCCCGCGCCGAAGCGTCGCCCACCGCCCAGACCGGCAGCGAGCGGTCGGGCAGCACGCGGGCCAGGGTGCGCACGCCGTTGGCCGAGGTCGCCAGGATGCCCTGGACGCCCTGGGCGTCGACGGCGGCGTCCAGCGGGTGGATGTCCAGCAGCGGCTCGACCGCCACCTCCAGGCCGCGCGCGCGCAGCTCTCGCGACACGCCCTCGGAATCTTCACGCGGGCGGGTGACGAGAGCGGTAGTCACCGAGGTTACGCCTTTTGTTCGAAGAAGCCCGGGCCGGCGACGCGCTTCAATTCCTCGCCGGCATCCTGGCCCATGGCCTCGGCCTCGGCGGTGGTGCCGGTGCGGGTGGTGCCGTGGATGACCTTGCCGTCGGGGCTGATGATCAGGCCGCGAAACGACAGGCGGTCGCCGTCCAGCTCGGCCAGCGCCGCGATGGGGGTGCGGCACGACCCGTCCAGCGTCAGCAGGAAGGCGCGCTCGGCGGTGATGCGCACCATGGTTTCGGGGTGGTTCAGCGCCGCCAGATATTTGTGGGCCTGGGCGTCGTCGGCGCGGCAGGTGATGCCGATGGCGCCCTGGGCCACCGCCGGCAGCATGAAATCGGTGTCCAGCGCGCTGGTGGCGTGCGCGGACAGCCCCAGGCGGTTAAGCCCGGCCATGGCCAGCAGGGTGGCGTCCACCACGCCTTCCGACAGCTTGCGCAGACGCGACTGCACGTTGCCGCGAAAATTGACCACCTTGAGATCGGGGCGCTTGTGCAGGATCTGGGCGCCGCGCCGCAACGACGCCGAGCCGATCACCGCGCCGGCGGGCAGGTCTTCCAGGCTTTTGGCCTTCAGCGACAGAAAGGCGTCGCGCACGTCCTCGCGCGGCAGCACGCACGGCAGCACGATGCCGTCGGGCAGCACGGTGGGCACGTCCTTCATGGAATGGACCGCCAGATCGATGCGGCCGTCCAGCATGGACTCGTCCAATTCCTTGGTGAACAGGCCCTTGCCGCCGATCTCGGCCAGCGGACGGTTCTGCACCAGATCGCCGGTGGTCTGGATGACCTGGATGGCGATGGCCCCGTCGGCGGCGAGTTCCGGCCACGCGGCCGCCAAACGGTCGCGGGTTTCGTGGGTCTGGGCCAGCGCCAGCGGCGAACCGCGGGTGCCGATGGTGAGCAGGGGGTGGTTTGCTTTGGACGTCATGGCCTGGCTGTTGTAGGAAAAGCCGACGGTTCTGGAAAGGATTTTCGTGGTGCTGATCCTGGGTGTGGAAACCTCGTGCGACGAGACCGCCGCCGCGGTGGTGCAAGACGACCGGTCCATTCTGTCCGATGTGGTGCTGTCGCAGCTGGAAGAGCATCGCCCCTTCGGCGGCATCGTTCCGGAAATCGCCGCGCGCGCCCATTTGGAACACGTGGACCGGCTGGTGGCCGAGGCCATGGCCCAGGCGGGCGTGCGCTTCGATCAACTGGACGCGGTGGCCGCCACCGGCGGGCCCGGCCTGATCGGCGGCGTCATGGTCGGCGTGATGACCGCCAAGGCCATCGCGCTGGCGGCCAACAAGCCGTTCCTGGCGGTCAACCACCTCGAAGGGCACGCGCTGACCGCGCGGCTGACCCATGGCATCCCCTTCCCCTATCTGCTGCTGCTGGCCTCGGGCGGGCATTGCCAATTGCTGGCGGTGCTGGGCGTCGGCCAGTACCGGCGCCTGGGCACCACCATCGACGACGCGGCGGGCGAAGCCTTCGACAAGGTCGCCAAGATGGTGGGCTTGGGCTATCCCGGCGGGCCGCAGGTGCAGAAATGGGCGGAAAAGGGCGACGCCGCCCGCTTTGCCCTGCCCCGGCCCATGAAGGGCAAGCCCGGCTGCGATTTCAGCTTCTCGGGCCTCAAGAACGCCGTGCGCCTGCTGGTGGAATCGTTGCCGCAACCATTGTCCGACCGCGACGTCGCCGATGTGTGCGCCGGCTTCCAGGCGGCGGTGGCCGAATCGGTGGGCGACCGCAC
>DATGXU010000581.1:0-2251 GCA_035298685.1 Magnetospirillum sp.
GGGTGCGGTCGTGCGTGGAACCCCTGCCCGACATCCTGCGCCGTGGCGTCGATCCGTTCCGCGCCGGCGTCATCTCCAACCTGGGCCTGGGGTTCCGCTGCAAGCTGAGAAAGGCGGGCGTGCCGCACAACACCTCGTTCCGGGGCGTCTATGATTTCTCGGGCCGGGTGCCGTTCGACCAGTTGTTCCGGCGGTTCACCGACGCGCCGGGCGAGCGGGCGCTGATGATGGTGCATCCCGGCACGGTGGACGACGCCCTGCGCGCCGCCGACAGCCTGACCGGCCAGCGCGAGGTGGAGCTGGCGTTCCTGGCGTCCGACGCCTGCGCCCTGTCGCTGGCCGACCGGGGCATCGGGCTGCGCCGCCTGTTCCCATGACCGCCCAAGGCGCTGCTGTCCGGCTGGCGATCTACTATTCCGCTTTGTTCATGGCGGTGGGCATCCACCTGCCATTCTGGCCGCTATGGCTGAAGGACAAGGGCCTGACGGCGGCGCAGATCGGCATCATCGTCGCCGCCACCTATCTGGTCAAAAGCGTGGTCAACCCGTTGGTGGGGCACGTGGTCGACCGGCGCGGCGATCGTCGGCTACCCATGCTGTGCCTGGCGGCGGGGGCGGCCCTGGCGTGGGTCGGCTTTGCCGGAGTGTCCGATTTCTGGCCGATTCTGCTGCTGACCATGGTGGCGCTGGGATTCTGGAGCGGCATCATGCCGGTGGGCGAGGCCCTGGCGCTGATGACCACCCAGCAGCACGGCATCGATTATGGGCGGGTGCGGCTGTGGGGCTCGGCCGCCTTCATCCTGACCGCCATCGGCTGCGGTCGTCTGCTGGTCGGCCACTCGCCCGACATTCTGGTGTGGCTGATCGCCGCCACCCTGGCGCTGACCACCCTGGCTTGTGCCACCCTGCCCGACACCAGGGTGCCGGTGTCCGAAGGCGCCGGCGTGCTGCCGCTGCGCCCGCTGGTGACCAGCGCCGCCTTTCTGCTGTTCCTGGCCGCCGGCAGCCTGAACTCGGCGGCGCACACCGTCTATTACGCCTTTTCCACCATTCACTGGAAAGCCGCCGGCATCAGCGACGACACCATCGGCCTGCTGTGGTCCGAGGGCGTGGTGTGTGAAATCCTGTTGTTTTCGCTGTCGGGCCGGGTGGTGGGGCGGCTGGGGCCCACCGGCCTGCTGGTGCTGGCCGGGCTGGGCGGGCTGCTGCGGTGGACGGTGCTGGGCCTCAGCACCAATCTGCCGCTGCTGGCCGCCGCCCAGGTGCTACACGCCGCCACCTTCGGCTGCGCCCATCTGGGCGCCATGCATTTCATCCAGCGCGCCGTCCCCGCCGGCCTGTCGGCGCGCGCCCAGGGCATCTATTCCGCCGTCGCCATGGGGGTGGCGCCGGGGCTGATGAGCCCGTTGACCGGGCGCCTGTACGACGCCTATTCGGGCCACGCCTTCCTGGTCATGGCCGGCCTGTCGGCCTTGGCGGCGCTGGCGGCGGCGCGGCTGCACGCCCTGCGGCGGCTATAGCAGGCCGGCCACCATGCCGATCAGCCCCGCGCAGCCCAGCACCGGCAACATGCCCCATTTGAGCCGCAGCATGACCCAGGCCGCCGCCACCGCCAGAACCAGCTGCAGCGGCTGAACGCTGGACAGCTCGGGCACGGGCAGGCTCAGCGGCCCCTCGCCCACACGGGCGAACACCACGTGCAGCGCGAACCATACCGCCAGATTCATCACCACCCCCACCACGGCGGCGGTGATGGCGGCCAGGGCGCCGGCCAAGGCGCGATTGGCGCGCAAGGCTTCAAGATAGGGGGCGCCGGCGAAGATCCACAGGAAGCTGGGCAGGAACGTCACCCACACCGTCAGCGTCGCCCCCACCACCCCGCCGGCCCACGGCCCCAGGCCGCCGGGCGAACGGAACCCCGCCAGGAAGCCGACGAACTGGTTGACCAGGATCAGCGGGCCCGGCGTGGTTTCCGCCAACCCCAAACCGTCCAGCATCTCGCCGGGGCTCAGCCAGCCATGCACCTCGACCGCCTGCTGCGCCACATAGGCCAGCACCGCATAGGCGCCGCCGAACGTCACCATGGCCATCTTGGAAAAGAACAGCCCCAGCGCGCCAAAGGCCCCCTGCCCCATTGCCAGGGCCACCACCACCGGCAGCGCCCACAGGATCAGGCAGACCAGCACGGTGACGATGGTGCCGCCGATGCGGGGCGTCGGCGCCGGTTCGGCCCGTTCGGAAATCGGCGGGGC
>DATGXU010000582.1:0-2216 GCA_035298685.1 Magnetospirillum sp.
GCTCGTTGCCGGTCCGCTTGCCCAAGACGCTGCGCAGGCGCAACACCAGGAAGCCGGCGACAGCGGCGAAGAAGACGATGTCGAGGAAGTGCAAATCGCCGTTCATGGACCTACTTTTCGGGAAGAGGCGCACTCCGGCCGATCAGAGGCAAGCCAAACCGGCCGTTTCGCGATACCATCCCAACAGATAAGCCCCGGAAAGGCAAAGAGCAAGCATGGCATGGATGGTTCTGGTGGCGGTCATAGCACTGCCGGTGGTCGAGATCGCCCTGTTCATCAAATCGGCGCAATGGATCGGTCTGCTGCCCACCATCGCCGCCGCCATCGCCGCCGGCGTGCTGGGCACGGCGCTGGTGCGGCGGCAGGGTTTCGAATTGCTGATGCGCACCCGCGCCCAGTTCGAGCGCGGCGAAATGCCGGTGCGCGAGGCGTTCGACGGCCTGTGCCTGGCGGTCGCCGGCGTGCTGCTGGTGCTGCCGGGATTCTTCAGCGACGTGGTGGCCGTTCTGCTGCTGCTGCCGCCGGTGCGCGAGCTGTTGCGGGCCGCCCTGATGGCGCGGGTGGGCACGGCCGCAGGACGTTCGTCCAGGCCCGGCCCCCAGACCATCGAGACCGAATACCGGGTGATCGACGGCGACAAAGGGCCATAGGCCGCCGTCCGGTTGTGCCGGGCGGCGATCCGTGCTAGCCATCGGCAGCGCCTGAACAAGGAAGTGCCAAAATGAGTGACGCCAACAATACCGAATCCAACCAGCCGCCGCTGGTTGTCAATGCGCAATACGTGAAGGACCTGTCGTTCGAGGTTCCCGGTGCGCCGGCCATTTTCGCCGAGATGCAGGGCCAGAGCCCGAACATCCCCATTCATGTCGACATCAACGCCAACCAGCTGCAGGAACGGACCTTCGAGGTGACCCTGCACCTGAAGGTCGAGGCCCGGCTGGCCGATAACCGCCCGGTGTTCATCGTCGAGCTGGTCTATGGCGGCATCTTCACCATCAACATGGCGCCCGAGCACGTGCAGGCCATGCTGCTGATCGAGTGCCCGCGCATGCTGTTCCCGTTCGCGCGCAACATCATCGCCGACGTTACCCGCGACGGCGGCTTCCCGCCGCTGATGATCCAGCCGATCGATTTCGTCCAGCTGTTCCGCGCCCGTATGGAAGCGGCCCAGAACGAAAAGGCCGGCCACGCCTGATCGGCGCCCGTTCGGAAAATGGCGAGGTGCCGCAAGCGCCTCGCCTTTTTTGTTGGCCGGGGCGCCAACACCTCAATGCGCGGGGCGGGCGGGCGCCGTGTAGTTTTCCATGACGATCCCGCAGGGGGCCTGCATGCTTCTTTTGCCGCATTCCGCCACCGCCCGCGACCGCGCCTCGGCCATGGTCTTGTAGCCCCAGGCGCTGCCCCACGCATGCCCATCGGCCGAGGCCGCGAACGCCTTCTGCGAGGGCGCCGACAGATAGCGTTCCGCCACGTCGCGCGTCGCCGTCTTGGTGCTGATGCTTTTCACCAGGCTGTCGATGTGCCTGTCCGGCCAAACCGGCAGCTTCAGGCGGCGCAGAAAACCGTCAAGTTCGGTCAGCCACAAATGCCGCCCCTTGGTGGCGTTGAACATGGTGTGGCCGTCGTCGCCCACATCCTCGACCATGACCAGCTTGGCGTCGCCGCCGGCGGCCACGAACGCCCGATGCAGCCGATCGACCAGGCGCACCGAAAACAGGCTGTCATTCCTGGCATAGACCCAAAGACTGGGAACCCGGCTGCGCGCGCCATATTGGGCATAGGCGTCGATCAGCGCCGGGTCCTTGTCGCAATCAAAGGAATGCAGCCCGCCGGAAACCGAGACGACCGCCACCAATCCCTTGGGATTGCGCGCCGCCAGCGCCACCGCGGCGGCACCGCCGGCCGAGGCGCCGACGACGATCACCCGATCGGTGTCGGCGTCGGCCCGCCGGGCCAGCGCCTTGATGGTGCCCTGAAGGTCGTCGGCCGACGCGTCGAAATAGGCTTTCAGGGTTTGCAGATTGCGACAGCTCAGCCGCACCGGACTTGAACCATCCGAGGCACCGAAGCCGCGCCGCATCACCACCACCGACAACCAGCCGCGAAGCGCCAGATCGCGCGCCTGGGCCAGCATCCTGTCCGGGTGGGCATCAAGTTGCTTTTGCCGGGTGCGCGGCTTGCCGTGGGCGATCAGGGCGACCGGCAGTCTGGCCTGG
>DATGXU010000583.1:0-17222 GCA_035298685.1 Magnetospirillum sp.
CGACACGAACGGGGTGCGGATGTCCAGGCAGGTCTCGATGGACCGCGCGATGGCCTCGGCCTGGCCGCGCGCCTCGGCGTCCACGCCGGGATAGGCGCCGGCGGTGTCGACCAGCGTGATCACCGGCAGGCGGAACTGGTCGGCCATTTCCATCAGGCGCTTGGCCTTGCGGTAGCCTTCGGGCTTGGCCATGCCGAAATTGTGCTTCAGGCGCGATTCGGTGTCGTGGCCCTTTTCGTGGCCCATCACCATCACCGACTGACCACGGAAGCGGCCCAGGCCGCCGACGATGGCCTTGTCCTCGCCGAAACAGCGGTCGCCGGCCAGCGGCGTGAAGTCGGTGATCAGCGACTTGATGACGGTGAGCGCGTGCGGCCGCTCGGGGTGGCGGGCCACCTGAGTCTTCTGCCACGGCGTGAGCTTGGCGTAGGTCGAACGCAGCAGCTTGTCGACCTTGGCCTGAAGGCGGCCCACCTCTTCGGCGATGTTGACGTCGCCGTTGTCCGCGAGGTGGCGGAGCTCTTCGATCTTGCCCTCGAGCTCGGCGATGGGCTTTTCAAATTCAAGGATATGCATGGGGAGGTTTCATACCACAGCCGCCGGCCGGAGCAAGAAAAAGCGCGCGGGCCGGCTTGGGGGAAGGAACGGGGCGGCCCGCGACGTCGCGCGGCCGCCCCTATTGCGCGAAGGTCAGATGCGCGAACCCTTGCGGCGCGCAATCTGCTCGGCGCCTTCGTACACCGGCCAGGCGCCGGTGGCGATGGCCTCGAGCGACGGCGATTGCTGGCCCAGGCGCGAGCGGTAGATCCAGTAATTGGTCATCACCCGCTCGACGAACACGCGGGTTTCGCGCGACGGCAGGCTTTCGATGAACAGCAGCGGGTCGTTGCCGTGGCGCATGCCGGCCAGCCACTGGCCCAGCTTGCCGGGGCCGGCATTGTAGGCGGCGGCCAGCATCAGCAGGTTGCCGTTGACCGGGTCTTCCGACAGCAGCTTGCCCAGGTATTTCTGGCCGATGCCCAGGTTCAGTTCGGGGTCGCCCAGCTTGTCGCGGACGTGCTGGCCGCCGATGGCGACGGCGGTGGCCGGCATCAGCTGCATCAGGCCCGAGGCGCCGACGCCGCTGCGGGCGCGCGGATTGAACGACGATTCCTGACGGACGAAGGCATAGACCAGCGCCTTGTCCATCTGCCAGCCGCCCCGCGGCGTCCAGTCCGGCACCGGAAAGGCGGCGGCGTCGTTGACCATGCCCGGAGCCATGCCGCCCAGCCGCACCGCCAGGCCCGGCATGCCGCCGGCCTGGGCCAGCACCACCATGGACTGGCGCAGGGTCTTGGTCGAACGCGGATAGATCTTGCGCAGCTCTTCCTCGGCGGCGCCGTTGTCGCCCAGTTGCAGCAGGGCCAGGGCGCGCCGGGTGCCCGACACCCGCATCAGCACGTCGGCGTCGGCGTCGGTGAAGGGCGGCGTCTCCCACGAGAACAGGGTTTCGTACCCCAGCGTCTGACGGGCCAGCAGACCATAGAACGTGCGCGGATAAGTGGCTGCGACCTCGAGCCAGTGGTTCACCACCTCGGGGCGGCGCGACACCAGATTGGCGCGGGCGGCCCAAAAGGCCGAGGCCGCCACCATCCACGGCGAGGCGTCGTCGCGGTTGGCCACTTCCTCGAAATGGCGGCGCGCTTCCTCGGGCTTGCCCAGGCGCCACTGCGCCAGGCCGGCCACCCAATGGGCGGCGGGGAATTCGGCGCCCGAGCGTTCGGCCACCTGGGTCGCCCAGGCGGCGGCTTCGGCGTCGCGGCCGCCGGCGAAATGATCGGCGGCCAGCGACAGCTTCAGTTCGTCCACATCCTCGCGGTCCAGCACCTTGGCCTCGGGCCCGGTGATCATGGCCAGCGCGGCGGCGGGGTCGTTCTTCTTGAGCTGGGCGCGGAACTTGGCCTTCAGCGCGCGCGCCTTGGCGGTGCCGTGGTCGGTGTCGTAGACGTCGGCTTCCCAATTGGCGCCGTCGTCCGAGGTGTCGATGCCGGTGCCCTTGAGATAGCCCTTCACCGGCGCCTTGATGGCGCCGAACCCCTTGATGCCCTTGCTGGTGGCCAGCTTGTGGATGGCGTCAGCCTGGGGCAGATCGGAATATTCGGCCATCCAGGCGCGCAGTTCCTGGTATTTGGGCTTGGCGCCCGGGGCCAGATAACGCGCGGCCAGCACATGGCCCTTGAGGATGTCGTCCTTGACCCGCGCCAGCTCGCGGTCTGCGGCGGCCACCTGGCCGTCGGCCTGCAGGCGAAGCACACGGGAATAGACGTCCACGTCGGCGGCGGAAAGCGGCCGGGGCAGCGGCGACAGGCGGGCTTCGCGACCGATGCCGGGCATCACCGCGGCGGTCAGCGTGCCATCGGCGGCCGCCACCTGCTGAACAATCGCCCCTTTCGCGGGGCCCGATTCGCCGGCAAGCGCCGGGGTGGTCACGGCCGTGATCGCCAAAATCAGGGCCGGGAGGAGCCTGTCGCGCAAGGCTGTTCTCCTCTGATGGTTAATCGGAAAATTCGAACTGTCTGCACAATTTTATAAATGACCATGGGCGTCAGGGCAACCCCCGAAAGATGGGGCAAAGATGGGGCATGGGGATAATCGTTCTAAATCAACGGTCTGGGGTGGGGCGTTCGATATTGGCCCATCCCCAATTCGTCAATATGGCTAATCGATGCCGCCGATTTGTGGCAACGAAATGGCAATGAAGCCGAAAGGGTGATCACGCGCGCTGTCGCATTTCTTCAAGAATGGCGAAGGCCACGCCGCTACACTCCTCCCATCACGGTTGAGCCCAAGCGCGGGAGCACGCAAATGAAGTTGCGATACACCATTCTTTACGTCGAGGACGTCGCCGCCACCCTGGCGTTCTTTACCGCCGCCTTCGGCGTGCGCCAGAAGATGCTGCACGACAGCGGCGAGTACGGCGAGCTGGATACCGGCGCCACCACCCTGTCGTTCTCGTCGCTGCGGCTGATGGAGAGCCTGGGCAAGACTCCGGCTCGGCCGCAGCCGGGGCATCCCGTGTTTGAAATCGCCTTTGAAACCGACGACGTCGCCGCCGCCCATGCGCGGGCCGTGGCGGCGGGAGCCAAGGACATCCAGGCCCCGGCGGACATGCCGTGGGGCCAGACCACGGCTTACGTGGAAGATCCCAACGGCTTTCTGATCGAAATCTGCTCGCCGGTGGGCGGCTAAGGGGACTCAGCCGTAGCCGGGTTCGGTCAGCAGGGCCGCCAATTGGGCATCGCGCCGCAATTTGAGCGGCGTGGTGCCGAACCAGCGGCGGAATTCCCGGCTCATGTGGGCCTGGTCGGCATAGCCGTGAGCGTCGGCGATCTCGGCCAGGGCCCCCGCCGCCAGCACGTCCCGGGCCGACCGGCGGGCGCGCGCCAACAGCAGCCAATAGCTTGGCGGCCGGCCGGTTGCGGCCAGAAGCAGGCGTTGCAGCGTGCGCGGACCAACCCCCAGCAGCGCCGCCGCTTGCGCCACCGTGGCGCACTCGGTGGCCAGGGCGGCCAGCGCCTCGCTGACCGTCGTCGGCAGGCGGCAAAAATCGTCCAGCCGGCTGGCGACCTCGTCGTCGTCCCATGGCCGTCCCTGCACCGAGGCAACCAACGCGGCCTCGTCCACCATTGTGCCAGGGCGCAGCCGGAAGCCGCGCAGGATGGTGCCGGCCTCGACGGCAACCCCATAGGTCTGTTCCGGCAGGGTCGAGACGAACCAGGTGGGCCGCTCGCCGGGCGCCATCGACAGGATCAGATCGCGGCAGCCGTCGGGCGGCACCCGCGCCTCGACCGCTTGGGCCGCAGCCATGTCCCAGGTGGCGAGGATCAGAGCGGACACAGCGCGCCCCCTCGGCTCAGTGGCCCGAATCCAGCCGCTTCTTCACCTGCACCAAATCGCGCCACGCCTCGCGCTTGGCGGCGGGGGTGCGCAGCAGGTAGGCGGGGTGGAAGGTAGCCATGGCCGGAATCGGCCGGGGCAGGCCGGGCGAGGCGTAGTCGAACCAGCGCCCGCGCAGGCGGTTGATGCCCTCGTGCCGGGCCAGCAGCGCCGACGCCGAGGCGCCGCCCAGCAGGATCAGCAGGCGGGGATCGACCAGTTCGATGTGGCGGCTGACGAACGGCAGGCACACCGCCACCTCGTCGGGCGTCGGCTTGCGGTTCTCGATCGGCCGCCACGGAACCACATTCGTTATATATACGGTGTCGCGATCCAGGCCGATGGACGCCAGCATGCGGTCCAAAAGCTTGCCCGACTTGCCGACGAAGGGCAGGCCGTGGCGGTCCTCCTCCTGGCCCGGCGCCTCGCCGATCACCATCACCGCCGCCTGCGGATTGCCGTCGGCGAACACGGTGGAACGCGCGGTCTGCTTCAGCGGCAGCCCGTCGAACGCCTCGAGCGCGCGGCGCAGGTCCTCCAGGGTGGCGCATTCCGCGGCGATGTGGGCGGCGGTGCCGGGGATGGCGTGCCCATGCCCGTGTGCGTGCACGGCCGGCGCGGCGGCGGGCGGGCGATGGGCCTGGGGGGCTGGCGCGACGGCGACGGCGACGGCGACGGCGACGACAGGCGGCGCTTTGGCGGCCGCTGGCTTTGCCGACAGGGCAAAGCGGTCCAGCGCCACCTCGCCGATGGCTTCATCGACGCCGGCATCCACATACCAGCGCAGCAATTGATCGAGGGACTGGTCCAGCGGCATCTCGGCTAACAAAATATCACGGGGCACCCCTGCATTTGAATGATTCGTATCATTCCAAATTCGATGGTATAGAGGCGGCCTTGAAATGGAACCGTGCCCCCCCGAGCGGGGAAATGCAAGGGGGCGCGCTGCGAGGAACCCAAGTCCAGGGGAATGAGCATGGAACGTGAATCGATGGAATTCGACGTGGTGGTGGTGGGTGCGGGCCCGTCGGGCCTGTCCGCCGCCATCCGCGTCAAGCAACTGAACCCGGACTTGAGCGTCTGCGTGCTGGAAAAAGGCTCGGAAGTGGGCGCCCATATCCTGTCGGGCGCCTGTTTCGAGCCGCGCGCGCTGGACGAACTGATTCCCGACTGGAAGGACAAGGGGGCGCCGCTCAACACCCCGGCGACCGACGACAGCTTCCTGTTCCTGACGGAAACCAAGTCGTACAAGCTGCCGACGCCGCCGCAGATGCACAATCACGGCAATTACATCATCAGCCTGGGCAACCTGTGCCGCTGGCTGGCGACCCAGGCCGAAGAGATGGGCGTCGAGATCTATCCCGGCTTCGCCGTGGCCGAAGTGCTGTATCACGACGACGGCAGCGTCAAGGGCGTCGCCACCGGCGACATGGGCATCGGCAAGGACGGCGAGCCCACCGGCAATTACACCCCGGGCATGGAACTGCATGCGCGCCAGACCATCTTCGCCGAAGGCGTGCGCGGCAGCCTGACCAAGACCCTGTTCGAGCGGTTCAACCTGCGCGCCGATTGCGACCCGCAGACCTATGGCATCGGCATCAAGGAATTGTGGGAAATCGAGCCCGCCAAGCACAGCCAGGGCAAGATCGTCCACACCGTCGGCTGGCCGATGGATTCCCAGACCTATGGCGGCTCGTTCCTTTATCACCTGGAAGACAATCAGGTGGTGGTGGGCTTCGTCATCGGCCTGGATTACCGCAATCCGCACCTGTCGCCGTTCGACGAATTCCAGCGGTTCAAGACCCATCCGGCCATCCGCGCCACCTTCGAGGGCGGCCGCCGCATCGCCTATGGCGCCCGCGCCATCTCGGAAGGCGGCCTGCAATCCATCCCCAAGCTGACCTTCCCCGGCGGCGTGCTGGTGGGCGACACCGCCGGCTTCCTGAACGTGCCCAAGATCAAGGGCAGCCACACCGCCATGAAGTCGGGCATGCTGGCCGCCGAATCCATCGTCGCCCTGCTGGCGGGCGAGGGTAACGAGGCGGTGTCCTATCCGGGCGCGCTGCGCCAAAGCTGGCTGTGGGAGGAACTGCACAAGGTCCGCAACATCCGCCCCAGCTTCCACAAGGGCCTGTGGGCCGGCATCGCCTATTCGGCCATCGACACCTATCTGTTCTGCGGCAAGGCGCCGTGGACCTTCCGCAATCATTCCGACCACGATCAACTGAAAAAAGCGTCGGAATGCGCGAAAATCGCCTATCCGAAACCGGATGGTAAGGTCTCGTTCGACAAGCTGTCCTCGGTCTTCGTTTCCAACACCAATCACGAGGAAAACCAGCCGGCGCACCTTAGGTTGAAGGACCCCTCGGTTCCGGTGACGGTCAATCTGGCGCTGTACGATGCGCCCGAGCAGCGTTATTGTCCGGCGGGTGTCTACGAGATCGTGCGCGACGACGATGGGACCAACCCGCGGCTGCAGATCAACGCGCAGAATTGCGTGCACTGCAAGACCTGCGACATCAAGGACCCCACCCAGAACATCAACTGGGTGGTGCCGGAAGGTGGTGGTGGTCCCAATTACCCCAACATGTAAGCTGGGAGCCCTCGGCTCCCTGGAGTCGAACGGGTGAAGATGGCGAGTTGGTGGAAACGGGCGGGACGGCAGACGGCTGTCCTCGCCCTCGGTGCGGTCCTGGCGGCCTCGTGCACTCCGCATCCCGGCGGCGACGCCGGGCAGGCGCGGTCGCGGGAAAGCGCGGGGGCGGGGCATTCCGCCCTGTCCGCCTTCCTGGCCGGCCGGCTGGCCCAGGCCAACGGCGATACCCGCGCCGCCGCCGATTATTACGCGGCGGCGCTGAAATTCGATCCCGACAACCTCGAGCTGCTGCAGCGGGCCTTCACGCTGTTGGTGGCGGAAGGCCGCATGGACGAGGCCGGCGCGCTGGCCGACCGCCTGCTGGCCTTTGACGCCGACGCCCCGGTGCCACTGCTGGTGGCCGGGCTGAAGGACGCGCGCGACGGCCGCTTCGCCGAGGCCGAAGCCCGCTTCGCCGGCCTGCCCAAGCGGGGGGTGTTCGGCTTCCTGTCGCCGCTGATGGCGTCGTGGGCCAAGGTCGGCAAGGGCGAGACCGAACAGGCCATCGAGGCGCTGGCGCCGCTGGCGGCGGTCCAGGGGCTGGGGCCGGTGCGTGCCTTCCACGCCGGGCTGATCAACGACATCGCCGGGCGTGCGCAAGCCGCCGAGGACAATTACCGCGTTGCCGTCGACGGCACGCTGTCGATCCGCGCCACCGAAGTGGCCGGGGCGTTCTATCAGCGCGCCGGCCGCCCCGATCAGGCCAAGGATCTCTATGGCCGCTATTCCGCCGAACATCCCGACACCATGCTGTTCGACGGCGAGCGCCTGCTGAAGGCAGGCAGCGGCATCGGCCGCCCGGTTCCCGACGCCAAGGCCGGCATGGCCGAGGCGCTGTTCGACATGGCGTCGCTGATGCGCCAGGGCAATTCCCTGGACCTGGCCATGCTGTTCTCGCGGCTCAGCCTGTCCATGCGGCCCGACTTCGCCCTGGCGCGCATGAACGTGGCCGACATCCTGTCGTCGCAGGGGCGCTTCGCCGAGGCCAACGACGCCTATCGCGCCATTCCGGCCGGCTCGCCGGCGGCGGAATTCGGCCTGCTGCGCGTCGCCATGAACCTCGAGGAAATGGGCCAGACCGACGCCGCGCTGAAGGCGCTGGACGATCTGGCCAAGGCGCGCCCCACCACCTTGGACGCGCTGATCACTAAGGGCGACGTGCTGCGCCGCAAGCAACGCTTCGACGAAGCCGCCGAGGCCTATGACGCCGCCATCCGCCGTATCCCGGTATTGGCGCCCCACCATTGGCCGCTGCTGTACAGCCGTGGCATCGCCTATGAACGCTCGCATGCCTGGGCCAAGGCCGAGGCCGATTTCCAGAAGGCTCTGGAGCTGCATCCCGACCAGCCCGACGTGCTGAATTACCTGGGCTATTCGTGGATCGACCAGGGCCTGCGCCTGCCCGAGGCCCGCGCCATGATCGAAAAGGCGGTCAGCCTGCGGCCGAAGGACGGCGCCATCGTCGATTCCCTGGGCTGGGCGCTGTACCGCATGGGCGAATACCAGAACGCGGTGAAGATCCTGGAACGGGCCATCGAGCTGAAGCCCGAGGACCCGACCATCAACGACCACCTGGGCGACGCCTATTTCCAGGTCGGCCGCTTCGAGGAAGCCAGCTTCCAGTGGAAGCGGGCGCTGACCCTGAACCCCGAGCCCGAGCAGATCGATCCGCTGCAGGAAAAGATCAAAAGCGGTCAGGTGACGGCCAAGCCGCTGCCCAAATGACCACGATCACCGTTCAGGCGCCGGCCAAGGTCAACCTGTACCTGCACGTCACCGGGCGACGTGCCGACGGTTATCATCTGCTGGACAGCCTGGTGGCCTTTGCCGGCGTCGGTGACACGCTCGAGATCGCACCGGCCGACACCCTGACCCTGTCGGTGGTCGGCCCCACCGCCTCGGCCCTGGCGGCCGACGACGACAACATCGTGCTGAAGGCCGCCCGTGCCCTGGCGACCCGTAGCGGTGTCGCCTGCGGTGCCCGCATGGTGCTGACCAAGCGGCTGCCGGTGGCCGCCGGCATCGGCGGCGGTTCAGCCGATGCCGCCGCCGCCTTGCGCGGCCTCTCGCGCCTGTGGGGCCTGACCCTGCCCGAGGCGGAGATGCGCGCGCTGGGCCTGGACCTTGGCGCCGACGTGCCGGTTTGCCTGGCCGGACGGCCCATGCTGATGACCGGCGCGGGCGAAGGCCTGGCCCCCGCCCCCGCCCTGCCACCGGCCTGGATGGTGCTGGTCAACCCGCGCCGGCCGCTGTCCACCCCGGCGGTGTTCAAGGCCCGCACCGGCGAATTCGGCGCCGCTTTGCCGCTGACGGACACCCCCGCCGACGCCCCCGCCCTCGCCGCCGCCCTCGCCCGGCGCCGCAACGATCTGACCCAGCCCGCCATCACCCTGGAACCGGCGGTGGCCGAGACCCTGGCCCTGATCGCCGCACAACCCGGCTGCCTGCTGGCCCGTATGTCAGGCTCGGGCGCCACCTGCTTCGGCCTGTTCGCCACCGAACCCGAAGCTAATGCCGCCGCCGCGTCCCTGACCTCGGCCCAGCCCGCCTGGTGGACCGCAGCCGCCCCGCTGCTGGCCTGACGATCCGCCGAAAAACCCCGTTGAATCCTCAGCCCGAACCTTTTATGGTGCCTCTCCCCTGCTGGGGCGTAGCCAAGCGGTAAGGCAGCGGTTTTTGGTACCGCCATTCCCAGGTTCGATCCCTGGCGCCCCAGCCAAATCTCCCCTCAATGAAATCAGTGGGTCAGTGTCGGTTCCGGCTTTAGGTGACGGATCCCGCATTTCCCGCGAGTTTTCCCAGATTTTCGTGGAATCGTGAGGGGGCCGTGGGCAATTTTCTGACCTGAGACCGAAAACTGAAGCTTTCCCCATCGGATAGGACTGCACCGGCTCGTCGGCGGGCAGACCTAACAACCGACACGGCTGCGAGCCCGGGGTGGGGGCAATCGCCCCCTCTCACTTTAAATGACCATGGTTCGGAACGTCAGCGAGACTCGCCTCACCCGCGGGATCCTACATCCCGACACCACGTCGGATTTTCGTGCCGGAATCGCATGCTGCCACTCATAGCGTGCTGGCCCCGACAGTATCAGCAGGCTGCGACGCGGCAGCACGATATCGTGGCTTCGACCGGAAGCCGGATGCCGGAGCGTCATGATGACTGTCCCGCCAAGGCTGAGGATGGCGATGGTTTCACCGAAACACGGAACGCAGTCGATATGGGCGGAAATTCCCTGGCCCGGCAAATATTCGTTGACGATGACTTGATCCGGCAGCCGTCGAAAGACTCCCGCCCGCGCAAGACGCTCCGCTAGCGAGGCCAGCCATTGCGGCAGCGGCCCCAGGCGATCTTCCGGCGACGCAAGGCGAGCTCGATAATCGTAGCGATAGCCGAAATGTTGCACGCGGCGCTTGAGGTCGTCTCGCCAGGCCCCAGCATCCACGGTCCCCAAGAGCTGGGTCTCCTCGGTTTCGCAAATCCATTCGTCAAACCACCCCAACCCCGCAATGGAGGGGGGCGCTTCCGGGGCGTCAGGCGGAAACAGGTTGGCGATCACGGCTGAAAAATCCACGTTTCGAATGACCGATGCTCTGCCAACGCGCTGTCGTCGTCGTTGGTATTTACGTGCGAATACGATGGAAAATCTCTGGGAAAGAAAGGAATGGAGAAGAATCTTCTAATTCCTGCGTATTCGGCCGCTTCATCAATGCGAAAGCGCCCTTCGTAGTATGGACTATCAACAACCGAAATGATTATTTCACCATTGGGCCGAAGGTATTCCACGGAACACTTCAGGAAGCGGCGAACCAAGACGAAGTTCGGGTTATGCCCTCTGTTGGGCTCCCGACTCCCCGCGTTCGGGAATTGAAAAATTATCGTATCGAATTGCTGTTGATGAAATGTTTTATTTAGACCCGTAGCATCTACACCATTCAATACACTGACCCCCATCCTTGTTAAAAGAAATGCATTGTCACGCGCCTCATCAGAAAGATCTCGAGCGCATTCATTAGTCGTTGCCGTTATGGACACTGGCAATGCGCCATGATCAATGACAATTGATACGGAGAAACTCAAGTTACCTTCGCCAACCAGGAGCGTTTCACCCCTAGCAACTCTATTTGCTATGTATATTCATGGAATTTCTCACTGAGGTCCAGACGGTCAGGGGGAGGGCAACGCCCCCTTTTCGTATTGGGCAGAAATCCAATCCACAGCCGAACCGCGTGCCGTCGCACCTTGCGGGTGGCTGGCATCCCGATAGACGCGGCGCACCGAGTTGCCCAACCTCGATAACTCAGGCGACACGCCCCTTCGGCTTCGTCAACCTTTAGCATTCGAGCTAGGTTCACCATATGTTCCACATCAGACTTAGTCAAGCGCCGCGAACGCCCCGCCACTTCCGGAGAGAGAGCCGGCCGAGCTGACGCAGCAGCATGATGTTCACCCGAACCACATCACGACCTGGCGGGCGCAGTTGCTGGAGGGGGCGGCCGGAGTGTTCGGCGCGGCGCGGTCTACCGTGCAGGATGCGCTCCCGCACGGTAATCCCCCCTCACCCCCTCACCCGCACTTGGAATAGCCGCACGACATGCAGCTGTCGCAGCCTTCCGAGCGCAGCAGCGAGGGCTGGTTGCATTTGGGGCAGTGGCGCAGTTTGGCCTGGCCCAGGCTGACCACGTTCTTGGGTTCGGCCACCATGTCGGGCTCGTCGCGCGCCGTCTTGGCGTCGGGCAGGAAGCCGATGTCGATCATGTGGCGTTCAATGACGTCGCCGATGGCTGCCAGCAGCGACGGCACGTAGCGGCCGCCCATCCATTGGCCGCCGCGCGGATCGAACACCGCCTTCAGTTCCTCGACCACGAAGGCGACATGGCCGCCGCGGCGGAACACCGCCGAGATCATGCGGGTCAGGCCGACGGTCCAGGCGAAGTGCTCCATGTTCTTCGAGTTGATGAACACCTCGAACGGGCGGCGGCGGCCATCCTGGACCACGTCGTTGATGGTGATGTACATGGCGTGGTCGCTGTCGGGCCAGCGCACCTTGAAGGTGTTGCCGGGCAGCGCCTCGGGCCGGTCCAGCGGCTTGGTCAGATGCACCACGCCGCCGGCTTCCATGTAATCCTCGGCGCGCGGCTTGGGCGCCTCCAGCGGCAATTCCGGCTCGGCCTCGGGCTTGGTCTCCTTCTTCACCTCCAGCACGCTGCCGGTGATGTCGTTGGGGCGATAGGTGGTGCAGCCCTTGCAACCCAGCTCGTAGGCCTTTTCATAGACGTCGCGGAAGGCCTCGAAACCGATGGTCTCGGGCACGTTGATGGTCTTGGAAATCGAGCTGTCGATATAGGTCTGCACCGCCGCCTGCATCACCACGTGCTCGGCCGGGCTCAGGGTCTGGGCGTCGACGAAGGCGGCGGGCAAATCGGCGTTCTCGCCCTTCAGACGGCGGAACAGGCGATAGGCGTAATCGCTGACCTCTTCCTGGCGGCGGGTGCCGTCGGGCTGCAGCACCTGGCGGGTGTAGGTGAAGCTGAACACCGGTTCCAGCCCCGACGACACGTTGTCGGCGAACAGCGAGATGGTGCCGGTGGGGGCGATCGAGGTCAGCAGGGCGTTGCGGATGCCGTGCTCGGCGATGGCCGCCTGCACGTCGGCGTCCAGCGAGCGGATGTTGTCGCCGGCCAGATATTGCTCGCGGTCGTAGAGCGGGAACGGCCCCTTTTCCTTCGCCAGTTCCACCGACGCCAGATAGGCCTCGCGCCGCACCGCCGCCATCCAGGCATTGGTCAGCTTCACCGCCTGCTTGCCGCCATAGCGGGCGCCGCACAGGATCAGCGCGTCGGCCAGGCCGGTGATGCCCAGGCCGATGCGGCGCTTGGACTTGGCCTCGGCCTCGTGCGCCGGCAGCGGAAAGCGCGACACGTCGATGACGTTGTCCATCATGCGCACGGCGGTGCGCACCAGCGCGCCCAGGCGTTCGAGGTCAAGGCGGGCGTCGGCCGCGAACGGATCGACCACCAGCTTGGCCAGGTTGACCGAGCCCAGCAGGCACACGCCATAGGCCGGCAGCGGCTGTTCGCCGCAGGGATTGGTGGCGTGGATGGTTTCGCAGTACCAAAGATTGTTCAGGCGATTGATGCGGTCGATGAAGATCACGCCGGGTTCGGCATAGGCGTAGGTCGCCCGCATGATCTTGTCCCACAGCTGGCGGGCCGGCAGCGACTTGTAGACGGTGCCGTCGAACACCAACTCCCAGTTGCCGTCTTCCTTGACCGCCTGCATGAAGGCGTCGGTCACCAGCACCGACAGATTGAACATGCGCAGGCGGCCGGGCTCGCGCTTGGCGTCGATGAAGGCTTCGATATCGGGGTGGTCGCAGCGCATGGTCGCCATCATGGCGCCCCGGCGCGAGCCGGCGCTCATGATGGTGCGGCACATGGCGTCCCACACGTCCATGAACGACAGCGGCCCCGAGGCGTCGGCGCCCACGCCCTTGACCGGCGCGCCCTTGGGCCGGATGGTCGAGAAGTCATAGCCGATGCCGCCGCCCTGCTGCATGGTCAGCGCGGCCTGCTTCAGGTGCTCGAAGATGCCCGACATGTCGTCGGGGATGTCGCCCATGACGAAGCAGTTGAACAGGGTGACGCGGCGTTCGGTGCCGGCGCCGGAAATGATGCGGCCGGCGGGAAGAACCTTGAAGTCTTCCATGGCGTCGTAAAAGCGTTCGGCCCACAAAGCCGGGTCGTTTTCCACCGCCGCCAGGGACTCGGCGACACGGCGCCAAGTGTCTTCGATGGTTTTGTCCACAGGCTCGCCTTCGGCAGTCTTGAACCGATACTTCATGTCCCAGATCTGCTGGGAAATGGAGGCCACCTGCGTCATCCCACATCCTCCGCCATAACGGCGCCAAAGGCCTATGCCGGCGGGCATAGGCCGAAATGATTGCAAAACTGAAGCTTTCCGCCGGGTTGGGGGCGAAGTCTAGGACTTGCCAGGATCAGCCGTCAAGGCTATTGTTCCCATTTTGTTTCCACAGGGCAAGTACTTGATTCGGCTGGACACCGTCCGGTTATCCCGCTTATCCACAAGCGTGGGCCGCCCTGCCGCCGGGACGGAATCCACACTTTTATCCACAGGGGCGGGAAAGACGTGGATTATTGCGGCAGATGGGGCCAGCGCGCCCGTGCCTCGGCCGCCAGCCGGGCGCTGGCGGGTTCGATGGCCGCCTGCAGCGCCGCCATGAAGGCCTTGCGGTCCAGGCCGGCGGGAATGGCCGGCAGGAATTCGATGGTGGCCTCGCCCGCTCGCTTGCTCAGGCTGCCGCGCCCCCAAAACAGGCCGGTATTGAGCGCGACCGGCACGCAGGGCAGGTTCAGCCCGGCATAGATCATGGCGATGCCGGTGTGATAGTCGGGCTCGGCCCCCACCTCCTGGCGGTGGCCTTCGGGGAAGATCAGCACCTGGCGGCCGGCGGCGGCGGCGGCGGCGGCGCCCTTGACCATCTCTTTCAGCGCCTTCACCCCGGCGGCGCGGTCGATGGCGATCACCCCGGTCTTGCCCAGGTACCAGCCGAAGAACGGAATGCGCAGCAATTCCTGCTTCAGGATCACCGCCGGATCGCCAAGGATCAGGCGGAAGGCGAAGGTTTCCAGGGTGGATTGATGCTTGGCCGCCACCAGGGCGGCGCCGGCCGGCACTTCGCCCACCACCCGATAGCCAAGGCCGCACACCCCCTTCAGCAGCGCGAAGGCGCCCCGCACCCAAAAACGGGCGGGGCCGGCCACCACGCGCGGCGGGCACAGCAGCAGCGGCAGGTAGAGCACCCCCAGGACCACCGTCCAGATGTTGAACAGGACAATGAACAGAGCGGAGCGGAGCGTGGTCACGGGCTGGGCTTTCTTGGCAGGAACCATTGACGGATTTCCGCAGCCAGATACTTCGAATACTCGGTGGCAAGCAAGGCCGCCGTGCCCGGCCAGCGCCACCATTCGTGACTTTTCACCGTATCGGGGAACACCGGATGCGAAATGATGGTGACGCCCGGCATGGCGTGGCGGAACTCCACCAGGCTGCGCGGCATGTGATAGGCCCCGGTCACCAGCCGCAACGAGGCGACGTGCTCGCGCCCGACCCATTGGGCGGTTTCGCTGGCGTTGCCCACGGTGTCGTCGGCGGCATGGCCCAGCACGATGACCCCCGGCAACTCGCCCTGGGGCGGCCGCGCCTGTTTCAGCAGGTCGCCCAGATCGACGCCGCGATGCACCCCGGAGACGAACAGGCGCGGCGCCAACCCGTCCTGCAGCAGGGTCAACCCGGTGGACAGGCGCTCGCTGCCGCCGGTCAGCACCACGATGGCGTCGGTGCGGGTGGTCAGGTCGTCGACGCGGGTGGGCAGGGTGGCGACGAACCACAGGAACCCCAGGAACAGCGCCCCGGCCACGGCGACGACCACCGCGACCAGGGCGCCGCCGGCCTTCAGCGCCAGCCGCCAACGCGGAGACGGGCGAGCCGGGGGCGCGGTCATGGCATCCGGGCCAGGGTTCCGTGCACGGTCAGGCGGGCGGTGTACATGGCCAACCCCGCCGCCGCCAGCGGCAACAGCGCGATCACCACCCAGCCGCCGATGGGCAAAGACAGCGACGGCAGAAAGCCGCCTTCCACCCGGCGCGCCGCCCAGCCGATCAGGCCCAGCGTCGGCACCGCCATGGCAAGGCCCAGCAAGCCGCCGGAAAAGCCCAGGCTGAAGGCGCGGTCGGCGAACTGGCGGGCGATATAGTCGTCGTGGGCGCCGATCAGGTGCAGCACCTCGATCACGCCCTTGTGGACGGCCATGCCGGTGCGGGTGGCGTAGACCACCGTGGCCGAAGTGACGCCGCCGATCACCAGCACGATGCCGATGGCGACCCATTGGGTGGTCAGCGACAGGTTGATCAGCCGCGACAGCCAGACCCGATGGTCGTCCAGGCTGGCGCCGGGA
This sequence comes from Magnetospirillum sp., assembly GCA_035298685.1. Lineage (GTDB taxonomy): Bacteria > Pseudomonadota > Alphaproteobacteria > Rhodospirillales > Magnetospirillaceae > Magnetospirillum. Next base: position 15,528 of record DATGXU010000583.1, read on the forward strand.
ACCGTTTGTGCCAGCCGCTCGGCCAGGTCGCCCAGGTCCATGCGGATGTCGGGGTCCACGGCCACGTCGATCAGGCGCGGCAACGGCAGGTCGCGCACCACCTCGGCGCTGCCCAGCCAGGGTTCCAGCAGGGCGACCAGTTGCTGCTTGTCCAGCGCGCGGGCGGTCTTGACCCCGGTGGTGCGGCGCAGCAGGTCGACCGCCTGGCGGACGCGCTCGTCGGTCAGCATCTCGCCGGCCTCGCCGGGAACCGGGGCGACCTGCACGGTCAGGGTGCCGGCCACGTCGTGGTCCCAGCGGCTGACCAGCCCGGCCAGCACGAAGGTGCCCGCCACCGCCACCGCCGACAGATAGACCATCAGCGCCACCAGCCACGGCAGGAACCGGCTGGTGGCATCGCCCTTCAACGGCAGGTCGGAACGCCGGCCCAGCATCATTCCACCTTCTGCACGGTGCCGTGCTCGATATGCAGGCGCGGATGGTGGGCGAAACGCTGCACCAGGCCTTCGTTGTGGGTGGCGATGACGATGGTGGTGCCCAGCTTGTTCAGTTCCTCGAACAGGTACAGCAGACGCATGGCGATATGGTCGTCCACGTTGCCGGTGGGTTCGTCGGCCAACAGCAAATCGGGCCGGCCGATCACCGCGCGGGCGATGGCCACCCTTTGCTTCTGTCCGCCGGACAGGGTCGAGGGCTTGGCGTGCAGCTGATCGGCCAGTCCGACCCAGCCCAGCAGCTCGGGCACGTGCTTTTGCACTTCCGATTCCTTGACCCCGCGCACGCGCAGCGGCAGCGCCACGTTGTCCAGCGCCGACAGGTGGTCGAGCAGGCGGAAATCCTGGAACACCACGCCGATGCGGCGGCGCAGCGCCGGAAACTCGTACCGCTTGGTCAGGGCGATGTCCTTGTCGAACAGCACGACGCGGCCGCGCGTCGGCCGCATGCCCAAGTACATCAGGCGCAGCAACGATGACTTGCCGGCGCCCGATGGCCCGGTCAGGAAGTGAAACGACCCCGACGGCAAGGCAAACGTAATGTCCTGCAGGACCTCGGGCCCCAGGCCATAACGTAAGCCGACCCCATCGAATCGGATAATGTGTTCCCCGCGAGGGCGATGCCGCACAATAGCTTCTCCCGACGGCGCGAAGGATGACACGGGCGCTCGGGCTTCGTCCAGCGCGCGCTTGTGTTGGTCTGGGGATAGTCCTATAAGGAAGTTCGTCTCGGCAGGTTGTCCAATCCCATGCTGATTAGCTGTCCGAACTGTGCGACCAATTTCTCCGTCCCCGACAAGGCCCTGGGCCAGAGCGGACGGACGTTGAAGTGTGCCAAATGCGGCCACAAATGGTTCCAGTCGCCGGCCCGGATCGATCATGATTTCGGCCTGGACGAAGGCTCGTTCCCGCCGCCGCCGGCCCCGTCGCGTCCCGAACCCCGGCCCGAGCCGCGCCCGATGTTCAAGGCGCCCAAGCCCGAAACGGACCTGCCCGAACCGGATCTGGATGACGAGCCGGTGTTCCGCGCGCCGCCGCCCGGCAGCCGCCCGCCCGCCGACGAGGACATGGACCTGGACGAGCCGCCGCTGCCCGATTTCGGCCCCCGGGCGCGCGCCGATCGCCCCGCTGCCGGCACCGATCTCGACCTGGACGGCCCGCCCCAGCCCATTCCCGACGTGTTCAACACCGAACCCCGCAC
>DATGXU010000584.1:0-21703 GCA_035298685.1 Magnetospirillum sp.
GATCGCCGCGCCACCGGTCGGCTCCACACCAGAATCGCCATCACCGGGCGCAACAATTACCTCGGCGAAGCCGGCCGAACCAACGCGCAACTCGCGGCGCCAACGGTACAGCAGGCTCGCATTAACGTCTGCCCGCCGCGCTACCTCGGAAACCACCGCCCCAGGCGCAAACGCCGCATCAACCAGCGCCGCCTTTTCCTCGATCCGCCAAATGCGTCGCCGCACCGGACCCGTCAGAATGTGAACCTGCCCCATCGCCTCGCCCTTGGCATCGGTGCAAACCACGGTGCTTGCACTGGTGCCAAGGCTGGCAGCGTCACACGGTGCCAGCAAGCGGGCCGGCTGCGGCCGTCACCGGACGGATACGTTGGATCTGTCGTGGATGACTGCGCGCCCCCAGCACCCCGAAGCCGACCCGACCGCCCAGGAGGCTTTCAAAAAAAGTTCCCGGCGCTGATGCGCGAGATCGAGGCAGCCCATCCCGAGGCGGAACGGATCGAACTGTGGTACCAGGACGAAGCCCGCGTCGGCCAGAAAGGGCGGTTGAGCCGCCGATGGTACCAGCGCGGCATGCGGCCTCGGGGGCTGCGCGACCACCGTTTTGGATCTGCCTACATCTTCGGCGCCACCTGCCCCGAGCGTGACACCGGCGTAGCCATCGTCATCACCCGCGCTTCGGCCAAGGCCATGAACCTGATGCTGGCCGAACTCGCCCAGGCCCTGCCGCCCGGCACCCATGCCGTCCTGCTCATGGACAACGCGGGTTGGCACATCGCCGACGAACTCGTCGTCCCGCCCACCATCACCCTGGTGCCACTGCCGCCCTATTCCCCCGAGCTCAACGCCATCGAACGGGTGTGGCTGCATCTGCGCGACCGCTTCTTCTCCAACGCCATCTTCCCGGATGTCGCCGCCGTCATCGACGCCTGCTGCGACACTTGGAACGCGCTTCTCGCCGACACAGGCCGAATTCGATCCCTCTGCTCATTACCATGGATGGCAGAAGTCAAAACTTAATGGAATTGGTATCAGGCCTGAGGCTGACGCCTCCGATCACCACTCACGCGGGACCTGCCAACGGGGGAAACAGAAAGCCCCCGTTCGTACATTCAGCGGGCAGACCTGATGTTTGAAATAGCATGCTGGACGGCAGAGCGGCATTTGTCCGGTAGATGGCCAATCTCCATCTCGACCCTGTCGATGTACTCCTCACCTCCGAAAGATGCGGCCGTACGACGGAGAATCTTGTCGACATCACCACATCGGCAGGCAGTCAGCGCGAGGTCAGCGGGCGACCAGGATGAGGACATAAAGGCGTCTACCAACTCGGAGCGCGCAGCCTTGCAGCGGTCCCAGTCAAGAAACGGGATAAACTGCAGGAGAATCGGGACGTCATCCTGTTTCGCCAACTCACGGTAGATCATCGGGAAAGTGGCCGCGATCATCGGCGAGACTGGCTCGCGGCGATGTCGCATGAGCATCGGGAGGATACGGCCGGCCGCATTCAGCAACGCCCCGGGGGCCGCCTTCTCCGCCTCGAACATGAAAAGCGCGCACGCCTCCAACGCCTCCACGTCAAGATCTATAGTGCGCCGATCGCAAATCGCTTGGGCGAGTTCCGCAATCGCCCATACGACGCGAAGGCGCACCGGCGCCGGAGCATTATGGAACGCAATCATGTTGCGGCTGGCCGCCGACGCTGGCACTGCGCGACCCAATCCAATACGCACAGCCCAAGCCCCGTCGAGCCGTTCTCCCACTATGTCGATGAGCTGAGCAATAAAGCTCATCTCGTCACCATCGAAGTGCATCGGAAGACAGCGCCGGAGTGCCTCTTGCGCGACGCGAATCCTTGTCGCTGCATCGGCCTCTTGAAGGACCACGCGAGCCATTCGGACGAACGCGTCGATGGGTAGCTCACATGCGAGGACGGCACGCTGGATCAGATCGGGCGCACCGTCCTGCACCCTTGCCAATACTTCGTCCCCGAGGCGCGGCTCACCCAAGATAACTGATAGTTGGCGGTCGGCGGCTCTGTGTAACAAAGAGGTCAGGAGAGCGTTCGCTGTATCTGAGGATAGTTCGGGTGTGTCTAGCAACCACGTCACGTCCGCCACCGTCGGATCGAGGGTCGCGGCAAGCAGCGCATCCCGGCGTTGAGACGGCGGCGACGCGACAATCGCGGTCATCGCATCCATTTTTGTACCGATGGCGCGGGCACGCTCAACGACCGTCTCGGCAAACTGGACAGCCTGGAAATCATTGGCAACGGCAAGGCGGGATATTTCTGCCACGAGCCCCTGCCCGTCTAGCCTCGCCACGAGCGGCGCCGCCGCTGGCAGTTGCCAGTCTTCGACCAGGTGCGGCAGAAGGCTAATGCCCACAGCATCGACCAACGCCGGTTCCTCAGTTTCAAGCGCCTCGCCGATCAGCTTGATGAGTTCACCATCAGCAGCAGCGCGCTCGGAAAGCCGCTCGTTGGCAGCCAGAAGGCGCAAAATAAGCTCCGGTGGCGCCGAAAGCAGGGCGCGCTCACCTTGTCCCTCCCCGGCTTCGCCGAGGCCGCAGGCGATCCTCGGCAGGAGTTCCTTTACAGCATCCGTTAGCTCCGGACGAGACAGCAACGCGACGGCTCCCTCAGGTGCCCGCGCGGCTAATGTTTGTGCAGCAGCAGCTGTCGCCTTTTTTCCGTCCGGCAGAGGGCGCGCCCGCATCTTGGCGACGATAGCGCTGAGGAATGCCCATGCATCAGGCGCAGGAAGTTCCGTCGATGCACGAAGAACGGCGCGCGCAAGAGCGGGATCCAATGAACTGATTGCCTGCGCGTTTTGCACCTTACCGGAGTTCGCAATGTCGAGAAGCCCCAGCGCGGCCATCGGCGTCCGATCCAGCTTCTCAATGAGCTCATCCCACAAGAGCGCGATGCGGAGCATGGCCGCATTGTCGATATCGCCGCCGCCCCCGTCATCAACGAGGCGAATTTCCGATGACCTTAGCAAAGCAGGGCGCGCCTGCTCGAACACCCGGCTGACAACGGTATCTGTCCAGCGGTGTCGAGCATCCAGGTTAGCTCGCCCATCGATTCGCCGACCGTCCCAATCCGAGAACTTCGACCTCGCGTCCTTCGGCGCGAAAACCAAGTCGAAATCGCGCCCCCCGATCTTGCGAGGAGAGAGCGCAAAAGTGGACATTGCGAACTTCCGCCGCATCGATGGCCACAGTGCGGTCAGGAGTCGTAACGCGATCAGCTCAGGGGCTGGGGCATCAAACACGACTACGGGCTGCGCCTCCTCTAAGAACAATGCCTCCACCAATTCGCCTGCCCTGAAGTCTAACACGGGCGGCAGCGGCTCTGTTGATGAGATGGAAACGGAACACCTCGTCGCATCGACCTGCTCGGGAAGGTTGTCGATTTTGAGGAGGTCGAGAAACGGAGGCAGGCTCTCTGCCCGCGACCAGTCCTCCGTGCCAATAATCAGGCTCAGCGTTCGGACACAACCGGCTCGAGAGGTGGTGGTGTCCTGCCACGTTCTCGCCAACACGTAACGCTCGCCGCTCGGCAGCGGATAGGCTGTTAAGTACGGTTCGAAGCGCTCCCGCGGCCGCAGCGGACCGGCGACATCGGAAAGTCTGTCGATCACGGACTGGTCTAGCTTTGGCAGTTGAGCGGAGGCGGCCAAGAGCTGGTGCCCCTGCCGGTATCCGTGAACCTGGCGCTCGACGATGATCATGTTCAGACGCCGACTACCCATGCCACTGGCAGTGTGAGATCGCCGTCCTTTCTCCAAATGCCTAGCTCATCCTCCAGGGTGACCCAGCCATGACCGTCAAGTCCAACCTCCAGGAAATCTTCGCGATAGGCAGCATCTGCCTTGAGGTCCCCACCTACGACGCTCAGCCCAAACACACGCACGTCAAGCCGGTCGATATCCGCCAGCCGCCCCGCCAACAGGGGATACTCCCGTTCCAGATAGGCCCTCGGCCCCTGGGCGAACTTCTGCGCGTCGACGAGATCCCACGCGCTTACCACCACGGAAAAGCGGGGAAGGCTACCGTCCGCGCGTTCTGCAAGCGTGACCTCAAGAAAACGGATCAACTCGCACAACATCACCTGCGTGGCGAGTCCCGGCGCTTCGGTCCCGCCGAGCTTCGCCAACATTCTCTGCGAGGTAACCCAATCGAGAGGGCGCACATCCTGATCCGAGCCGACCCGAATGAACAGCAGAGCACCATGGGCCCGCCGCAATTCCTCCATCCAATCTGGTGCGATCTCGCAATCCAGCACGGCGTTGCGCCAGAGTTCACCCGAAATGTCAGGGACCACGATTGCCGTTTCCTGACCTCCCGCCTGATCAACGACGACGACTTCAAAGTCTCGGCGCTGGTCGGTGTGCTCCGAACGGGGAGCGAAGTTGCCTGAGTAGAGGTGGTCGGCAACCTCAAGAACAAACGTGATGTCATCGGGCTGCTGCGCGGCCTTGAGCTGCCCACTGCCCGCATCTAGTGCAGTCCAGAGCCTACCGACATAGTTAGTCTTGCCCGAATCCGGACCGCCGAGCAGTATCACCGAATGGGTCATCGATCCCTCCTGAAGGCAATATAGGATCGTGAGCCCTCCTCGGGGGCACTGCTCGGCCAGAAATCAACTTCGCAACGCAACTGCTCCACAGTTGCTTCCATCAGCTCCGAGAGGCCGAAGCCGGCCCTCACATCGCCGCATTCCGAGAAGGGCGCGATTTGACAAATCCTCGCGACCACATCGCGTTTCGCTAGCTCTGCGGCAATCCGGGTCTCGATCGACTCACTCAGTTCGCCGTGGTCACGATGGGTGACGACGATCATCATGCGAGGGATCTCGCCATCAAAGATCGACTTGATTCTGCCCGCAAGTTGCCCCAACCGACTGATGACGCCTTGCCGCCGTTCCCTGTCCATCAGCGCTCGCCCATCGACAACCACCCATATCACCTCGGCCGATTTTAAGAAATCAAAACGGTCGGCACGCGCCGAGCAAACAAGCTCCGTAGTCCACTCGCCAGGTAGGTCTGGAAGCGCAAAATCAACACGGTGACCATCGGCCTGCCTTAACAGGCGCAAGTGCAGGAACCCTGGACGGCGATCATCCGCCATCTCAGTGTGCACCGTCATTTGGTCAGGCGGCTGCCCTTCATTCCATTCGCGGGCACCGCGCGCGATCTCCTCGAACCCAATCAGACTTCTGCTGTCGGCGAAGGACCAGCCCTCGAGCTGTGCGTTGGAGACCAAGAGGTAGAGGCTCGCCAAACACGCTGTTTTACCAGACTCAGGATCTCCTAGGATCCCCACAACTGTGACATACCGCGAGCCCATCATACTGGAAACGAAATCGGGGCCCAGCGTCCGGCTTGATGGAAATGAAGCTGCTCCAGCCGGCTTCTCAAGCACTGGAGCGCCAAGATCCTCTGCGGGTTCGGCCAGATCAGATTCGCCCTCGACCTCTGCAGCGCTACCGGCTCCACTGTCCCTGGCGGCAATGTGATGCTTGCAGGTGGAGGGGTCGTGTTCAAGCGCACACACCCCGGTCTCACCCACGGTGCAGCCATCGAAGGTGCAGTCACGGCTCATAGCCGTCCGGGTCCTTCGCAGGCGAGACGAGCCAGCGTGCACTCCACAAGCGCGCGGCAACCCCATGTTGAGGCTTTTCTCTTTTTCGTCACCCCGTCACCGGAGAAAGCGCCCGTGAGCAGGGCGTTCAGCAACGGATAAACCGTTGGCGCAGATGTCACCGTCTCCGGAATCCGCGCGGCAAGTGCGGTACGATCCGGCCCTATCCTCTCAACAAGCTCCCCAAGGTCTAGTTCTGGGTCCACGTCGATGGTCCGCAGGATGATTTCGCGATGGACATCTGCAGGTAGGCGACGAAGCAGGCCCGCTCCTTCAATGCCCATCGTCACCAAGCGCGTCACTTCAGGAATGTCGGAGAGCAGCCGACCGAGTACGCGGCTCCGGCCCAGTTGGGCCCACCAGAGGAAGTCGAGCTCTTCTCGGTCGAGTGCCGCATTGCGTCGTAGCGGATCGATCACCTCGGCGACAATTTCCTGAAAGTCCGTTGTGGTCTTTCGCTCGCTATCGACGGTGATGTCGATATCCCGCACCTTCGGTACCGTTTCCCGCTCGCGCGCTTTGTTAGCGCTTTCAAGGCTGCGTTCCCTAGCACGCTCGAGAACCTCGCGGCGGAGCGCTTCCCTTTTTTCCTCCGGAAGTGCCGGCTGGAAGGCAAGTGACAGCCACAGCGCATTTGAATAGAGATCCGCTATCGTCCAGCCACTGGTCCCTGGCTTGCCCTCAATCACGGAAAGCACGGCCATGCCCGCACAAACTCCGACCTCGAGGGGGCGCTCAGAACTGAGGAATGCGGAAGCGTGCTTCTGGACCGCAGCCTCGACCTCATCCGAAAGAGTTGCAGGCGGCGTACCGTCACCGCTCAGCGCAGCCGAAACCCCCGCCGCCTTGGCCAGGATTTGGGGGATATCATTGATCTTGCCCCAAGCAGCTGCGAGCTGCTTAACCGCCTTTTGCCGCGAGTCCACGTCCTCGTTGCTCGGCGAAAGACTGCTGATCCTCATGTGAACCGAAAGCCTACTCATCAGTTCTGCCCCCCGTCTCGTTCTTCGATCAGCTTATCGATCATCCGGCCTAACTCAAGAAGTCTGCCCTCGCGCGCGAGCCAATCGAACAGCTTGCGTTCAACCCCCTGGGTCATCCGTTCGTCGGAGTCCACCGGGATCGCGTTGAGCTCCACAAGTATCCGAAGTCTTTCATTTTCCAGTAGATCGCGGAAGAAACGCAACAGCGTGAGCTCGTAACCTTCAATGGGCGGTGTCATGGGCGGCGTCTCCTCGGCAATTTCCTTGGCGACAAACTCCACAACCTGCTGATCCGATTCTTCATCCCTCACAGGGGCACGTTCTCCTGCGGCCAAACCGTTCTCGTTCGGCTGCGCGCACTTCCTGAAGTTGGGCGAACCCAGCACGAAGCGAGGCTGGCTTCCGCCGAGACGTTTGGTGTCGGCCTCAAAGCGTGTCTGTTTGGGGTTCCAGGCCCGGGGATGCATCGTGACCGCGAGGGCATCGGCTTCCTCGTCCCAGTCGAACTCGATGATGTTGTATGTGTAGGTGTAAGCCTCGTTCGACTTAAATGGGACGGCGGCGCCTGCGGCGACCATCATGACGTCACACCCATCGTCGACAGGATCTATCGTGACCTTGGGATCATGCTCGTGCCCGGAGATGAACACGCGCGCACGGCTACGCACATATTGCCGGACCTCGTCTGCATCCCTGTACCAGTTTAGGGGGTGGTGGACGAGGAGGACGTTCTCCTCGCCAGTATTCCGTGGAATGGTAAATTGCCGCGCACCGATCATGAGTTCAGGCGCGTCATCCCGCTCTTTCCCATGGCAGAGTAGAGCCGAATTCATGCGAATGAATCGGATCCACCGGCCGGGCGCCAACTCGATCCGGCGGTTCGTGGCAAAGCGGGCTTCGCCGTCGAGCGCGCAATCATATCCGCAAGAAAAACGCCCATAATCTTCGAAGCGAGCAAGGAGCGAGGCCCGGTCTGCCGGGTTGTTCACCACCCTCTCGTACTCAGCAGCGCCACCCGCGCGGATGTAGGCGAGCAGTTGGGAGCCACCGACCGAAAGCTTGTCCCGGTCCACGTCGTGGTTACCGGGCACCATTTGCACCATGTGGATCGGGCAGCCAATGCTCCGCGCCAATTCATCGAGCCAGCGGCCCGCGTCATCGTACTGCGCCCGCTTGCCCGAATAAGCAATATCCCCGGTAACCAGTATCCCCAGCGCCACGCGGCCCGGAAGATTACCAAGGACCTCGGCCGCATCGGCGATAAGCTGCTGTTTGACGTCCTCATGGATGTGGACGGTATCGTCGCGTTCCTGGCCGAAATGGATATCCGAAAGATGGACAAAGACTGCTGACATCTATTCACCATGTCGACAGGACGGCGTTCGGTGCAAATTTAGCGCCCTAACCGGAGTTCCACAACTGAAGGTGACATGCCGCATGATTGTGTCCGGTCAGAGGTGGGCGCCCGTGATTCCAAAGTGGCGGTGCGACGAACCAGATGGTCCTCAGGCCTCGCAGACTCCAACTCGGCTCGCAACGCTACGACAGCGGAGCCACTTGGCTCCGATACCCTGTGTTGACCGGCCAGGATAAACCTCACGCACACCAGAAACAGGTTGCGCTTAGATGGGGTGACAACCCCATGTATAATCGTTGCGTTTCGACAGCCTCGCATAGGCAACACGAGTGCCATTTTTTTAATGCAACGCCAAAACCCTATAGGGATTGCGCCCGATCCACTGCGAAGTGAGCCTTCGGCTTGCACTTCGCAGCGTCTCGGTCGCCCGAAATGAAGTGCAACAATGTCCGAAACTGAACTATTTGACGCACATTGACGTGGCATAAACCACGGCCTTGCCTTGGTCCCTGCCGCAGGCGCGGCTTGGTCAATCCATCTGGCTGGCCAGCTTGCGGGCAATCTCGCGATAGTATTTGGCCGATTCGTGGTTGCCCTTGCTGGCGAAATCGTCGGCAAGACGGTTGGCGGCCATTGCGCCATGATCGAAGGCGCGAATCAGCACGTTGCGATCGTCGGTGCTCTGCACCGCGTTGTCGATGAAGGTTCCGGCGGTGTAGCCCGTGGGCGTCTGGAGCACCCCCGTCTGCCACTTTCCCCCAGCAAGCGTGCCGAAGAACGCCCCGTAAAAGTTCCCGTTTTCGAACAGGCGCACCACGCCCACGCCGTGGGCGTTGCCGTTGACACACGGGCCATGCCATTGCGGCCGCAAGCCAAGCTGGGCATCGCCCAGGAAAACCTGGCAATTGCTGAACTTATCCGTATGGAACTCGCCCGCCGTGGCCGTGCCACCAAGACAGAGGACAGTTGCCGCAACAAGCCTGGCCATACGGAAATCAACCTTGTTCGTGCCCATCGCTTCTCGCCCCCTCGCCTTCAGGTTTCCGCATGTGACGACATGCTTTGCCAAACGTCAATATTCACAGTTGCCGGGACCTATACGACAGGAGTAATTTTTTAATCAAATTTTAAGGAAGAAGCCATGGGATTGCGCTGGGTAACGGGACTGGCGGTGGTGATCGCCCTGGCGGGCGGCCGATCGGCGGACGCGGCGACGCCAAGTTTCGATTGCGCCGCCGCCGGCTCGGCGATGGAACGCCTGATCTGCGCCGATGGCGGCCTTGCGCTTCTGGATGAAACGCTGGCAGCCGGGTTCACCGAGCGGAAAAAGGGCCTGCCGCCTGCGGAAGCGGCGACACTGAAGCAACAGCAGCGCGATTGGCTCAAGCAACGCAATGCCGCCTGCCCGCTGCCGGCACAGCGCACCCTGACGGCCGAGGACATCTGGCGCTCGGCGCCATGTGTGGCGACACAGTATCGCGAACGGCTGAAGGCGCTGGGCAAGCAGGACCCGACGGCGCAAGGCACGCCGCCCGACCTGCATCCCTTCTGCGTGGCGGCAACTTTCGTGAATGCCGAGGGGACGACCGCACCCGCCATTCCGCTGCAGCTTTGCCAATCGGGCAACGCCCATGTTCCGGTCACCGTTCGTGACGGAGAGTTGGCGGCGGAAGGCACCGGCGACGCCCCGTTTGGGGTCTGGGTTTCGTATAAGGTGGTCGGTGTCCTGCCCGATGGCCGATCCCTGGTCAACGTGCTGTACAACCAGGGCGGCACGGGCAATTTCACCACCCTTGTCGCCCTTCGCCGTCAAGCCGGTGCGGACGGCCGGATCATGCTTTCCGGCGAAAGCGTGTGGCCCGGCGGCGACCGCTGTAACGGTGGCATCGACAAGGCCGTCCTGGACCAGACCGGACTGACGGTCACCAGTTTGGCCACCCCCTTCCAACTGATGACCGCCGCCGGCGCCAAGGCCATGTCATCCGCCAATCCGCCGCCGGTCATGGATTGTGCGATCTGCTGCTTGGGCACGATTACCGAACGGCGTAATCCCGCCGTGGGTGGCGCCGCCGCCCGGCTGGTCGGCTTGCACGTCGATGCCAGTCCGGACGGCATGGATCTGGAAAAGGACGAGGAGCCGGCGAATCGCTGTTTCGCCAAGGCGGTTCGCAGTGTCGCCCGGACCTTGCCGCATGATTTCGCTCCGGCGGAAATGGGCAAGGTGGCCGAGGCCTTCGACGCCTGCGTGACCCGCGGCAATCGCTGAAATACAAGGGGGGATGGCGAATGCTTGGCAAGGTTGTTCGCCTCGGCGTCATCGCTGCGGTGCTCGGTTGCGTGCTGCTCATCGATGGACCACGGCCAGCTGCGGCGGCCGACAATCGCTATGTGCGCGTGGCCTATTTCGTGCCCACCGATCGCCAGGTGCTGCCCGACCACGAGGCCCGTCTGTTGCGCATCATGGAGGAAATCCAACGGTTCTACGGCGACGGCATGAAGGCGAACGGCTACGGCCGCATGGCCTTCGACATCGAGCGGAAACCAAATGGCGGGCTACGGATCTACCAGGTCCAAGGACGTGAGGCGGCAGTCAACTATGGCCGAAACTCGTCGGCCAAGGTACGGGAAGAGGTCAAGCAGTCCCTGGCGGCCCAGGGGGTGGACATCGACCGGGAAACAATCGTGATTTTTCAGGTCCTGCTGGACTGGCGGGGCGGCAAGGCGATCGAGGTCGGCCCCTATGTGGGTGGCGGCGGCGGCGGGCGCGGCACCGCGTGGGTGTACGACGACGCGCATCTGGACCCCAGGCTGCTAAGTTCGTCGGAACCGGGCGGCTATTATAACGGGCCGGTGTCGTGGGGCGAATTCAACAGCCACTACCTTGGCGGCTGCGCCCATGAATTGGGCCACGCCTTCGGCCTGCCCCACGACGCTGAAACGGCTAGCCAACGGGCGAATGGAGAATTGTCGCTCATGGGCGGCGGCAATCACACCTATGGACGCCAGCTGCGGCAGGAAGGACGCGGCGCCGTTCTCAGTCCGGCCAGCGCCATGGCCCTGGCCAGGCACCCGCTGTTCCGCCAGGCGGACAACGTGGAGGGGCCGGCCAACGCCGAACTGTCCAACCTTCGTTTCGTCAGCCAGCGGGGGCGCTTGCGCGTCAGCGGACAGGTGGTCGGACCGACGCGGGCGATTGGCGTGATCGCCTATAACGACAATGCCGCAATCCCCGACGATTACGACGCCATCGGCGCCGTTTCCGCGGTTTCCGCCGATGGCGGCTTCAGCCTGGCATTCGACGGGCTTGCGGACACCTCCTATGAACTGACGCTGAAAATCGCCGGCGAGGATGGGCGCTTCCGCGCTCAAAGGATGAGGTATTCCGTGCGCGACGGACTGGCCGACGTGGCCGGACTGGATCAGGCCCAGATCGTCGCCGATGCCGACGCGGCCTTCCAGGCGCGCGACCGCGATCGCTTGGAGCAACTGGCCAATGGTGGCGGAAGTACCCTCGCGGCCGCTAAGATCACCCATTTCCGCAGATTGCTGAACGATCAGGCCGTGGTCGCATTGGCCGACCTGCCTGCCAGCCAGCGCGATATACAGCTCTCCCGCGTAAAGCTGGACGTGGCCCGCACCGGCTATGGCCCTGCCCTGCGCGACCAGGTTCGGCGCGAAGGGAACCTGTCCGTCCTTCTCGAGGTTGGCGGTCAATTTTTCCCCAGCGGATTTTACGCCCATGCGCCTGCCCTGCACGAAGTGGCGACCGACGGGGCATGGCGCAAACTGAAAACCGGCTACGGTCTTCAGGATGGCCACAACGGCAGCGCCACCTTCGTGGTTTTGGGCGACGGCCGCGAGCTGTTCCGGTCCGGGGTGATCAAGGATCACGTGGTGCGCCAGGTGGAGGTCGACGTCAGCGGCGTCAGAACGGTGCAACTGGTCACCGACAACGCTGGCGACGGCGCAAGTGGCGACTGGGCGGTTTGGCTCGCCCCTCAACTAATGCGCTGATACAATATTCGCAAAACACGGAGCATTGAAATGCCGGTCAAAGTCATTTCCGCCGCCGTTACCGCGGCGTTCTTCTTGTCCGCCGCCATGGTCGGGGCGCAGGCATGTGAACCGACCCAGTTGCCCTCGCCGCATAACCGCAACCAGAGCAAGATTGATTTCATAAACGGTTCGCGTTATGCGTTTCAGGTCTTCTGGTCGGACTTCGAGGGCAACCTGTCTCCCTTCGCCGTCGTGCAGCCGGGAGAGCGGGCCAATTACAAGACCTACGCCGGCCACAGGTGGTATGTGGAGATGTATACACCGGACGGGGAAGAATGCTTCGGCCCCATCTGGACGGACAGTGGCGATCATTGCGTGGCCAGGATGCTGTACGACGGCGGCATCGGCATCGATTCCAGCGCCTGCTCTTTCTAGGGGATTATGGACTCATGGCAATCCTTCGATTTCCGCGCGCCCTGACGCTGATCGCCTGTCTGGCGCTGGTTCCATGCCTTGAAGGCGCGCGCGCCGACGACGCGCCGCCTCCCCCTCCGGCTCCTACCGGCGCGGTTGTTCCCGGCGGTAACACCGTTACGGCACCCATCGTCGGTGCCGATCGCGACAGCCATGGCTGCATCGGATCGGCCGGGTACAGTTGGTGTGCGGCCGAGGGCGAATGTGTCCGCTCGTGGGAATTGGCGCGCAAGCTGTCGCTGGAGGAAGGCGAAGCCGCCTTTACCAGGTATTGCACCACGGGCCGGAAATAAGGCGGGGAACGCCCCGGGGGTCTGGGTAAACGCTGCTGAACAGGGGGATTTCTGATGTCGCGGACGCATAGAGGATTGTTGCTGGGCGCCACCTTGACGCTGGCGGCCTGCGCTCAGGTTCCGGAGTCTCCGCAATCGGCGTTGGCTCTTCCCGCCGCCTTGGCGGGAAAAGCGGTGGTGCTGCAACCGGACGACCCGGATTATGGCCGCGCCGTCGTCGCCCAGGCGGTCCAGCCGGCGGGCGCAGGGGGCATCTCCGGCGCTGTGGTCGTCAAGTTGACCCACGATGTGCCGGCCTATCGCCTGTGGAGCGGCCCGGCGGCGGTCAACGCCCAGGGCCAGACCAATCGCATCGGGCAATGGTGGTCCTACGACGCCCCCGCCGGCACGCGAGAGGGCTACCGTGTCAGCTACGAAATCTGCAACAGCTGGAACACGCTGACCTGGGTCGCCACCTGCACGCTGAAGGTTGGCGCGGTTGTCGCCATCGGGCCGGGGCAATCGGTCTCGGCGGTTACCTGCGGAAGCGACGGCGAAAGCTATCCCGCCAATCCGGTGCAATGGCAGACGTTCGTCAGCAAGGCCTGGAGCCGGCCGTCGGAGCTGTCGTGCCCGGATGCGGCCAAGGATTACGAGAACGACCCCGGCGACATCGCCCGCCCGGCGAAGGTCGGCCCCGCATCCTAGGCCGCGTTCATTTGATTGATTACCTCGGAATGGGGCGTGCAACCCGTCGAGCGGCGTTGCCCGAAACGGCATGATTTGCGACAAGTGCACGCGGCAAATCGCGGCGCCTTGTTGGCGCTTGCCGTTTCTGCGCCCCTGATCCCGGAGGTTCTCGTGCGGCCCATCGACCGATTGCTTGACATCATGGCGACGCTACGCGACCCCCAGCGCGGCTGCGCCTGGGACCGCGAGCAGAGTTTCGCCACCATCGCGCCGTACACGGTCGAGGAAGCCTACGAGGTTGCCGACGCCATCGACCATGGCGATCTGGCGGCGCTCAGGGAGGAACTGGGCGATCTCTTGTTCCAGGTGGTTTTCCATTCACAGATGGCTGCCGAACAAGACGCCTTCGCCTTTGACGACGTGGCCACCGCCATCGCCGACAAGATGATCCGCCGCCACCCCCATGTTTTCGGCGAGGCGGCAGTGCGCGACGCCGAAACGCAGACGGTGGCGTGGGAGGCCACCAAGGCCGACGAGCGTGCGGCAAAGGGGCACGACAGCGTGCTGGATGGGGTCGCCCGCTCGCTGCCGCCCATGACCCGGGCTCTCAAGCTGCAAAACCGCGCGGCCAGGGTTGGCTTTGATTGGGCCGAGCCAAAGGACGTCATCGCCAAGATCGGCGAGGAAGTGGCCGAAATACAACACGAGATCGACGTCGACGCCCCAAGGGAACGACTTGAGGACGAGATGGGCGATGTTCTCTTCGCTTGCGTCAACCTTGCCCGCAAGCTCAAAATCGATCCCGAAGGCGCGTTGAAGCGTGCCAACGCCAAATTCGACCGGCGCTTCCGTCATATCGAAGCACGGCTTGACGCCGAGGGCCGCAAGCCCGGAGATGCCAGTCTGGACGAGATGGAGGCTTTGTGGGTCGAAGCCAAGATGATCGAACGCAAGGGGGAACACGGGTGATGACCAGGGCATGGATGGCAAGGATCGCGGCCGCGTTCGCCCTTACCCTTGGCCTGGCGTCGTGCTACATCCCCGACAATTTCCACGGCGAATTGCGCCTGTCACGTTTCGGCGACTGGGCGCTGAGCTATGAGGGCGACCTGATCTACGCCCCCATTCTGCACGATTACGCCGACGGCAAGATCACCGCCGAGAACGAAGACGAGCGAAACCAGAACATTTACAAGGATCTGGTGCGCGACCCGGCCATCAAGGATATCAAGCGCGGCGGCAAGGGCCGGTTCCATGTGAAGTACGAGCGCATGGGACGTCTGGGCAAGGTGCAACTGAGTGCCCTGATTCGCCGTGATGCCCGTATGCTCGCCCTCAAATCCGCCGAGGACGGCACCATTGCCATTGCCGCCAACGGGGTGAAGCCCAGCGATGCCCAGCGTATGACTGAGCTGGGGATCAACATGCGCGGAGAATTCCGCATCACCACCGACGCCAACGTGTTGCGTCATAACGCCGCCGAGGTGCGCCCCTTCGGGCAATACCGGGTTTATATCTGGCGGATCGAGAACGCTTTCTCGCCCCCGCCCATGTTGGTGATGCAGCGCGAGAACGACCCTCAACGCCCCCTCTAGGAGTTTCCCCACATGAGCGACTGGACCCAGCGCACGGTCTTGATCACCGGAGCGACGGCCGGTTTCGGCACTGCCATTGCCCGCCGCTACGCCGCCCTGGGCGCCAGGCTGATCCTGAGCGGAAGGCGCGGAGAACGTCTGGAGGAACTGAAGGGCGAGCTTGGCGTGCCCACCCATGCGTTGGTGCTCGATGTGCGGGACCGCGTGGCGGTCTTCGACGCCATCCGGTCCCTGCCCGCTCCGTTCGCCGAAATCGACGTGCTGATCAACAACGCCGGGTTGGCGCTTGGCCTCAATCCGGCGCACACGGCAGACATCGACGATTGGGAAACCATGGTCGACACCAACGTCAAGGGCCTGATGGCGGTGACCCGGGCGGTGTTGCCCGGCATGATCGCCCGCGACCGTGGGCACGTGGTGAACATATCGTCCATCGCCGGCACCTACCCCTACCCGGGCTCGACCATGTATGGCGCTACCAAAGCGGCGGTGACGCAGTTCTCGCTGAACCTGATCGCCGATCTGGTGAAGACCAAGGTGCGGGTGACCAACATCGAACCGGGCATGTGCGGCGGCTCGGAATTCTCGGTCGTGCGCTTCAAGGGCGACGCCGAGGCTGCCGCCAAGGTCTATGCCGGAACGGAACCACTTTTGCCGGAAGATGTAGCCGAAGCAGTGCTTTGGGCGACGATGCTTCCGCCGCACGTCAACATCAACCGCATCGAGATGATGCCCACCTGCCAGGCCCCGGCCGGGCTGGCGGTCCACCGAAGCTAGGACAACGAGCCTATTTAATCGATCAGCGGGGCCAGTTCCTGCCAGCTCCGCTCGCCGGGGGCCAGCAGCAACTGGCCTTCGGCATGCAGGACGGGGGTGTACGCGCTGCCATCCATCATGGCGCCGTAGCCACCCGCTTCCGCATGGATCAATACGCCGGCGGCGTGGTCCCACGGCATCAGCTTCTTGAAGTGGGCAAAGTGGAGCTTGCCGGTGACGAGGTCCAGATAGTCGTGGGCGGCGCTGCCACGCCGCGCGACGTGCAGGACGCGATCGGCCACACGGCCGCGTTTTTTGACCGATCCGGCCATCTGGGCCAAAGGAACCTCGGCCGAGACCTTGAGGCGGGTATCTCCACGCCACGCCCCCTGCCCGGCCTCGGCGACGATGGTCCGGTTCGGCACGGGGTCGTGAATCCAGCCGGCCCGGGTGACGCCATCGACGACCAGGGCCACCACCACGGCAAAGCGCGGATTGCCATGGGCGAAGTTCGCGGTTCCATCCACCGGATCGATAACCCACACCACACCGGGACGTTCCAGCGCCGACATCAGCGCGGGTTCGGTCTCGACTCCCTCCTCGCCGACGATCGCCCCCGGAAGCACGTCCCTGAGGCGCCGAGACAGCACCTTTTCCGCTTCGATATCCGCCTCGGTCACCAGCTGATTGGGCTTTTTTTCGCGAATCTGCAGGGCCTGCAGGTTCTTGAAACGCGGCAGGATCTCGCCTTCTGCCGCCTCGCGAATGATGCGGGTGATCTGATGGATATCAACGGCGGTCACTGGCGCTTTCCCTGGGCTTGACGTTGATTGAACCGCTGGGCGTCGATCGGGTCCAGGCGAACACGAATAAAGGCGGTGGTTTCGTCGTCGCGGCGGGCGATCACCTCGCCGTGCCGGTAAAGCCAGGAAATGGAGGCGCCATCGCTGATCGGCAATTGAACGTCCACAGTCTGGCGCCCGTGCGACAGGCGCTCGTCCAGACCGGCCAGCAGGACCTCGACCCCCTCGCCCGTCAGGGCGGAAACGGGGATGGCCAGCGGCCGCCGCTTGGCCTGGTTCAGCAATTCCTCGCGATCGCCTTCGGCCAGCAGATCGATCTTGTTCAGGCCTTCGACCAGACCACGATCAACGATCTCGGACAGCCCCAAATCCTTGAGAACCGTCTCCACGTCGGCGGCCTGGGCTTCGGTGTCGGGGTGGGCCACGTCGCGCACGTGCACCACCACGTCCGCTTCCAGCACTTCCTCGAGCGTGGCACGGAAGGCGGCCACCAGTTCGTGCGGCAGATCCGAAACGAAGCCCACGGTATCAGACAGTATCACCTGCCGGCCCGAGGGCAGCTTCAGGCCACGCATGGTCGGGTCCAGGGTGGCGAACAGCATGTCCTTGGCCAGCACCTCGGCCTGGGTCAGCCGGTTGAACAGCGTCGACTTGCCGGCGTTGGTGTAGCCGACCAGAGCCACGATGGGATAGGGAACCTTGCGGCGGGCGCTGCGGTGCAGTTCGCGCGTCCGCTTGACCTCTTCCAACTCGCGCTTCAGCTTGACGATGCGGTCGCCGATCATGCGGCGGTCGGCCTCGATCTGCGTCTCGCCGGGGCCGCCCAGAAAGCCGAAACCGCCGCGCTGGCGTTCAAGGTGGGTCCACGACCGCACCAGGCGCGATCGCTGATAGCTCAGCGCCGCCAGTTCGACCTGCAGTGAACCTTCGCGGGTCCGCGCCCGTTCGCCGAAAATTTCCAGGATCAGGCCGGTGCGGTCGATGACCTTGCACGACCAGGCCTTTTCCAGATTGCGCTGCTGAACCGGGGACAGGTGGCCGTCCACCACCGCAAGGGCGGTTTCGCCCTCTTTCACCGTTTCGGCCAGGCGCTCGACCGCCCCTTTGCCGAGCAAGGTGGCGGGGCGCCGCTTGGCGACCGGCACCACCTCGGCGGCAACCACATCCAGATTGATGGCCTGGGCCAACCCCACCGCCTCGTCCAGCCGCGCCTCGGGCATGCGAATGCCGCCGTCCGCCGCCTTCAATGCGGGATGGATGACGATCGCACGCTGGCGCGACGGTTGGGTGGGGTCAACCTGTCCGGTGGACACTTATTCTTCGCCGCCGTCCTTGGTCGAGGGCTCGAACAGCTGGATCGGCGCGGATGGCATCACCGTCGAAATCGCGTGCTTGTACACCAGTTGCGTATGGCCGTCGCGGCGCAACAAGACCGAGAAATTGTCAAACCAGGTGACGATGCCCTGCAACTTCACACCGTTGACCAGGAAGATGGTGACGGGCGTCTTGTTCTTTCGGATGTTGTTGAGAAACACATCCTGTACGTTTTGGGACTTTTCTGCGGACATAGTGGTGATCCGTTCTTATTGCCCGAGGGACATTGTTATCGTCGGCCTTGGGAAGAGCCTCCCCAGTGCCATTCTCGTTACCATCAAATCGTGGATATGGGAACCGCTAGTTCGCGGACAAGAGTGACCATTGATGCACAATTTTCAAGGTGGTAGACGGGTGGGTGGGCTTCGAACTCACCCGGTCGGGGAGGGTGTGGCCGCAATAGAACCGGAATACAACCAGAGTTGATGGCGCACTGCATATCGATAGGCGAATCGCCGGCAAACCACACCGACGGGCCCGCCTGCACACCCGAACCGTCAAGCGCCATCTGAACGGGCGCCGGCGACGGCTTGTCCGCTTCGGCATCGTTGGCGCCGACCAAGGCGCCGAACAGGTCGGTCCAGCCCAAGACCGCCGCTTCCTTGCGCAGGAACCCGCCGCGCTTGTTGCTGACCACGCTGAGGTGAATGCCGGCGGCCTTGAAATCGCGCAGCATTTCGGCCGCACCCGGCAGCGAGCGCAAATGCGACAGATGAATGGCCTCGAAGCTGCGCGAGAACACGTCCTTGGCTTCCAGCCAGCGATCACCGAACATTTGCGGGAACGAATCGCGCAGCGAGGCGGCCACGTTGGCCTGCGTTTCGTCCATGTCCCATTCCCGCATGCCGAAATGGCGGAAGGTCATGTTGTAGGATTCCTGGATGCACACCCAGGAATCCACCAGAGTGTTGTCCCAGTCGAAGACAATGGCACGGGGCATGCTCACGGGCGGCGAAGCTCCTGATAAAGGGCGCGCAGGTTCATGGTGATGGGGCCAGGACGCCCCTCGCCCACCGGGTTGCCGTCGATGCGCGTGACGGGCAGAACGGTGATTGTGGTGCTGGTCAAAAAGGCTTCGCGCGCGGCCTGCGCCTCGGCGATTGTGAACGGCCGTTCGCCCACCTCCAGCCCCAGCTTCCGCGCCAGCTCCAGCACGTTGGAACGGGTGACGCCGCCCAGCACCGCGCCATCGGCGGGATGGGTCAGCAAAGCACCGTCCTTGGCAATGATGAAGGCGTTGGTGGACGATCCCTCGGTGACGCATCCGCGCTCGTCGACCAGCCATGCTTCGTAGGCGCCGACTTCCTTGGCCGATTGACGGGCCAGCAGATTGGGCAGCAGCCCCACGGTCTTGATGTCGGGACGCTTCCACCGCTGGTCGGGTCGCGTCACCACCGACACCCCCCTTTCCACCAGATCGGCCGACGGCCCCTTGTGGGGCCAGGCGCTGACCACCAACGACGGCAGGGTGTCGGCGGGGAAAGTGTGGTTACGCGCCGCGACGCCGCGCGACACCTGCACATAGACCATGCCGTCAACCACCCGGTTGACGGCAACCACCCGCTTCAGGATCAGCGGCAGCACCCGCCGCGACACCGGCCAGGCGATGGCAAGCGCCCCCAGCGACCGCTCCAGCCGATCCAGATGCTGGTCCAGATGGCAGATGCGGCCGTTGACGGCGGGCAGCACTTCGTAAACCGCATCGGCGAATTGGTAGCCGCGATCCTCGATATGGACCGCCGCTTCGGAATGAAGGACGTAGCTGCCGTTGACGTAGCTGACGCGCGCCAATCAGAAGTACTCCAGCCGGACCGAGAACATCTTTTCCACCTTCTTCACCGCTTCGGCGGTGGCGAACAGCACCACGCGGTCGCCGGCCTGCACCACGGTGTTGCCGCGCGGGCTGATGACGGCGCCGTCGCGCACCACCGCGCCCAGCAGCACGCCGGGCGGCAATTTGACCTCGCGCAGGGGCTTGCTGACCAGGCTGGAGGTTTCCAGCGCATCAGCCTCGATCAACTCGCCAAATCCTTCATGCAGCGAGTGGACGGCGTGGATGCGGCCGCGCCGCACGTGCTGCAGGATGTTGGATACGGTGATGGCGCGCGGGCTGATCACCACGTCGATGCCCAGCGGCCCGACCAGAGCCTTGTACGTGGTCTTGTTGATCAGCGTCATCGAGCGGCGCGCGCCGGTCCGCTTGGCCAACAGGGCCGCGAGGATGTTGGTTTCGTCGTCGTTGGTCACCGAAACCACGGTTTCGGCCGAGGCGACACCCGCTTCCGCCAGGATCTCCGGGTCCAGCACGTCGCCGTTCAGCACCACCGAGCGCGTCAGCGTCTTGGCCACGTATTCGGCCCGTTCCTTGTCGGCTTCGATCACCTTGACGCTGGAGTTGGGGTGCTCGGCCTCGATCTGCTGGGCGAGGAACAAGCCGATGTTGCCGCCGCCGAAGATGACGATGCGGCGGGCTTCCTGATCCTCGCGGCCGAAGGCCGACAAGGCGCGGCTGACATGCTGGGTATCGACGACGAAATACACCTCGTCCCCCTCCAGCATCTGGTCTTCGGCGGTGGGAACGATGGGCCTGCCGTCGCGCACGATGCCGATCACCACGATGTTGAGGTCGGGGAACAGCACGGTCAACTGGCGAAGAGGCGTATTGATCAACGGCGTCTGGGGATCGCAGCGCACACCGATCAGCCGCACCTTGTCGCCGGCCAAGGGAATGACGTCGATGGCGCCCGGCACCTGCAGGCGGCGGGTGATGGCGCGCGCGACCTCGATTTCCGGACTGATGATCACGTCGATGGGCAGATGCTCGCGCGAGAACAGCGTGGCCCACATGGGCTGAAGATAGGATTGCGAGCGCACGCGGGCGATCTTGGTCGGCACGTCGAACAGCGAATGGGCGACCTGGCACGCCACCATGTTCACCTCGTCCGCGTGGGTGACGGCGATGATCATGTCGGCGTCGGCCGCGCCGGCCTGTTCCAGCACCGATGGCTGCGAGGCGTGCCCCAGCACCGCCTGAACGTCCAGGGTGTCGGTGATCTTGCGGATCAGCTCGGGCCGCTGGTCGATGACGGTGACGTCATTGTTCTCGCTGGCGAGATAATGGGCGATGTTGAAGCCGACCTGACCGGCTCCGCAGACGATGACCTTCATCCCGTCCCCTAACTCAGCGGCAAGGCTAGCCGCGCGCCTTTTCGTCGGTGTTGACGCCCAGCAGCTTCAGCTTGCGGTGCAGGGCGGAACGCTCCATGCCCACGAATGCCGCCGTGCGCGAGATGTTGCCGGCGAAACGGTTCACCTGGGCCAGCAGATATTCGCGTTCGAACAATTCGCGCGCCTCGCGCAGCGGCAGCGTCATGATCTCGCTGGATTTCTCCCAGCGCAGCACCGCCGGAGTGATGGCGCTGATCTCGCCCGGCAGCATGTCGGCGCGGACCGGTTCCGAGGCGTCGCCGGGCGCCATGATCAGAACCCAGTCGACGACGTTTCGCAATTGGCGCACGTTGCCCGGCCAGTCATAGGCCTGCAGCGCCGCCAGCGCGTCCTCGCCCAACTGGCGCGGCTGGGTGCCCGCCGCCTGGGCGGCCAGGTGCATGAAGTGGCGGACGAGCGCCGGAATGTCTTCCTTGCGCTCGCGCAACGACGGCACCCGGAACGGCACCACGTTCAGGCGGTAACACAGATCCTCGCGGAAACGGCCGGCGGCCATTTCGGACTGAACGTCGCGGTTGGTGGTGGCGATCAC
>DATGXU010000585.1:0-10110 GCA_035298685.1 Magnetospirillum sp.
GCGTACATGGCCGCGCGCCGCCCCACCATGGGACAGCGCGCCCAGCAGCTTGATGGACAGCACCGGCAGCACGCACGGCATCAGGTTCAGGATGACGCCGCCCAGCAGGGCCACCAGCACCATGGGCAACAGGCTTGCGCCGCCCGTGTCGGCGGGGGCCGAGGGGCGGCCGGGGACCGGAATCGCCACCGCTTCCAGCGAGCGGCTGCCGTCCACCACGGTGACGGTCAGCGGTGCGCCGGCCAGCGGGCGCTGCAAGGTGCCGGGGGCGACCGCCGCCTCGATCACCGCGCGTCGGCCGCCCTGGCTCAGGGTCACCTTGGGGGCGTCGAAGCTGGCCAGCTCGGCGGGCTCGACGAACAGGTCGGGGTGGTCGAACGGCTCGGTGGCGGTCAGGGCGACCCGCAGGGCGCTGGCGTCGCCGTCGCCCACCGCCTCGACCGTCTCGACCGTCAAGCCGTGGCGGGCGCCGTCGCCGGGAACCAACGCGGTGAAGCGGCCCAGATCGTGGACGAAGGCGCTGGGCGTGGCCGAGCCCGACGGCAGCGCCAGCGTCAGCGCCGCCTGCATGGGCACGCAAATCTGGGCGCAGGCCAGATAGTCCAGGCTGGCCGCCACCCTCACCGGCTGGCCCGGCCGGGTGACCGGCACGTCCAGCGGCAGCACCACTTCGCCGCTATAGCCGTGGTTCTGCAATCCGGCCAGCTGGAACCGCTTGGGGGCCGGCCACCATATTGCGGGGGTGCCGATGTTTTCCGAGCCGGTCCAGCTTACCTTGGGCGGGTAGCCGGCGTCGCCCGGCGTGCGCCAATAGATCTTCCAGCCCGGCTCCAGCCGGAAATGCAGGCCCATCTTCAGGCTGGCGGCATCGCCGGTGGCGGTGGTGGCGGCGATCAGCCGAACCTTGCCGGTTTCGGTGGCGGCCCAGTCCGAGGCACCGGGTTCGGCCGCCCGCGCCACCCCGAAAGTCGCCGCCAGAACGGCGGCAAGGGCCAGAACCATTTTCACCACGACCAAATCCTTATGCCTGTCAGCTGGGACCCGAGGACAGCAAAGGCGCGCGCCCGCGTCAACTTAACTGCCTGTCATGCCGCGCGCAGATTATCATGGGGACGCCATGGGGCAGGGTTGCTTTCGTCACGCGTCCGGCATATGTGTGGGGACATGCCAATGCAAAAGATAAACGGCTATCTTGCCGGACAATTGCTGATCGCCATGCCGCAGATGCAGGACCCCCGGTTCGCGCGCTCGGTGGTGTATCTTTGTGCCCACAGCGCCGAAGGCGCCATGGGCATCATGATCAACCGGCCGTTCGAGGGACTGAGCTTCCCCGAATTGCTGGAACAGCTGGACATCCCCTCGACCCCCGAATGCGAGCACATCCGCGTGCATTTCGGCGGCCCGGTCGAGGGCGGCCGCGGTTTCGTGCTGCATTCCGACGATTACCTGCACGGCACCTCCATGAAGGTTGCCGAGGGCGTGGCGCTGACGGCGACGGTGGACGTGCTGCGTTCCATCGCCGAGGGCGGCGGCCCGCGCAAGAGCCTGCTGGCGCTGGGCTATGCCGGCTGGAGCGCCGGCCAGTTGGACAACGAAATCCGCGAGAACGCCTGGCTGAACGTGCCGGCGGACGAGCAATTGCTGTTCGGCCTGAACCTGGACCGCAAGTGGGAAGACGCCATCCACAAGCTGGGCATCGACTTCGCCACCCTGTCGGCGGATGCCGGCCACGCTTAACACATGAATGCCTTTTTGAAACAACGGGATAGGTGATGGCGCGTGGATGCGCGGGTCAAGCCCGCGCATGACGAAAATGAGGAAGAAAGCCTCGGAACGGCGGTCTTCCGCAGCCTGTCAGACCTTGCCCTTGGCTTCCTGGGCGCCGCGCCGGGCCAGTTCGTCGGCGCGTTCGTTTTCGGGGTGGCCGGCATGGCCGCGCACCCAGTGCCAGCTGACGCGATGGCGCGAGGCGGCTTCGTCCAGCGTCTTCCACAGATCGTCGTTCTTCACCGGCTTCTTGTCGGCGGTCTTCCAGCCGCGCGCCTTCCAGCCGCGCAGCCATTCGGTCATGCCCTTCTTCACGTATTCGCTGTCGGTATAGACCTCGACCGTGCACGGGCGCGTCAGCGCGTTCAGGCCCGCAACCACCGCCATCATTTCCATGCGGTTGTTGGTGGTCGGGTTCTCGCCGCCGTACAGTTCCTTTTCGACGCCCTTGAAGCGCAGGATGCAGCCCCAGCCGCCGGGGCCGGGATTTCCCGAACAGGCGCCGTCGGTATAAAGCTGGACCACGTTCTCGGCGGGCTTAGGATCTTCGGTCATTCGATGCCGTAGGCGCCGGGGCCGGTGATGCCCTGGTGGAAGCGCAGCTTGCGGTAATATTCCAGCGGGTCCTTACGCTTGACGAAGGCGCCGGCCGGAGTGTTCAGCCAGTCGTACAGCCGGGTCAGCAGAAAGCGCATGGCGGCACCGCGCGCCAGCAGCGGCAGCGCCTGCAATTCCTCGGCCGACAGCGGCCGCACCTTGCGATAGCCGTTCAACATCAGCCGGGCCTTGGTGGCGTTGAAGCTGCCGTCGGGCTCGAAGCACCAGGCGTTCAGGCAGATGGCGATGTCATAGGCCAGCGAATCGGTGCAGGCGAAATAGAAATCGATGATCCCCGACACCTTCTCGGCGTGGAAGAACACGTTGTCGGGAAACAGATCGGCATGGATCAGGCCCACCGGCAGGTTGGTCGGCCATTGGCTTTCCAGCACGGCCAACTCGGCCTCGATGAAATCGGCCAGGCCGTCCTTGACCTCGTCGGCACGCTGCCGTTCCGCCTCGAACAGCGGGCGCCAGCCGGCCACCGACAGATCGTTGGGACGCGCCTGCGGGAAATCGGCGCCGGCCAGATGCATCTCGGCCATGGCCGGACCCAGCGCCGCGCAATGGTTCAGCCCCAGCCGCCGGGCCGACATGCCGGTCAGGAAGCTGACCACCGCCGCCGGACGGCCGCACAGGGTGCGCAGCGATTGCCCGTCGCGCCCGTGCAGCGGCGTCGGACAGGCCAGCCCGCGGGCGGCCAGATGCTCCATCAGGCCCAGGAAGAACGGCAGGTCCTCGGGCTTGGTGCGCTTTTCATAAAGCGTCAGGATGAAATTGCCGCGATCGGTCTGCAGCAGGTAGTTGGAATTCTCCACTCCCTCGGCGATGCCCTTGAAGGACAGCACCTCGCCGATGTCGTAGCCGGCGACGAACGCCTCAAGCTCCTCGTCGGAAACTTCCGTATAGACCGCCATGAACCGCGAAGCCCCGTTCGCCCTGGATGAAGGCCGGAAGGTACGACAGCATCGGGGGTTTGGGAAGGGGGCCTTACCGCAATGGCAGCCGATACCCCAGCCAGCCGTCGTTGTGGGCGAAGCCCAGCGCGGCATAGAAGCCGCGCGCCTTTTCGTTCCAGTCCAGCACGTTGACGTCGACGCGGCAGCAGCCGCGCTGCTCGGCGATGGCGCGCAGCCGCTCCACCAAAGCCTTGCCGGCGCCCAGGCCGCGCGCAGTCTCGCGCACGAACAGGTCGTGGATCATCAGGGCGGGACGGCCGCGCCACGACGAATAGAGAGTGAGGAAGGTCAGCATGCCCACCGGCTGCCCGTCAGCCTCGGCCAGCAGCGCCTCGAACAGGGGCCGGGGGCCGAAGGCGTCGCGTTCCAGGTCGGCGGCGGTGGCGTCGACGCTGCCCTGTTCGAACGCCGCCAGTTCGGCCAGCAGCGCATGCAGGGTGGCGCCGTCGCCGGCTTGAGCTTGGCGAATGATCACAGCAGGGACTCCGGCAGTTTGAATGAAACGGTTTCGTCCTTCACCTTCACTTCTTCGATGGTGACGGCGAAGCGGTCGCGGGCGGCGGCGATCACTTCCTCGACCAGCACCTCGGGGGCCGAGGCCCCGGCGGTGACGCCCAGCCGGCCGATGTCGCCCAGGGCCGACCAGTCGATGTCGGCGGCACGCTGAACCAAAATCGAGCGTTCGCAGCCGCTGCGGGCCGCCACCTCGACCAGACGCTTGGAATTGGACGAATTGGGCGCCCCGATCACCATCACCGCGTCGCAATGGGGCGCGATGGTCTTGACCGCGTTCTGGCGGTTGGTGGTGGCGTAACAGATGTCGTCCTTGCGCGGCCCCACCATGGAAGGGAAACGGTTGCGCAGCACCTGGGTGATGGCGGTGGTGTCGTCGACCGACAGGGTGGTCTGGGTGATATAGGCCACCTTGGCCGGGTCGGCGGGCGCCACCATTTCGGCGTCGGCGGTGCTTTCCACCAGCAGCACCGCGCCGTCGGGCACCTGGCCCATGGTGCCGATCACCTCGGGGTGGCCCTTGTGGCCGATCATGATGATCTGGCGGCCCTGGGCGTGGTGGAACTCGGCCTCGCGGTGCACCTTGGTCACCAGCGGACAGGTGGCGTCCAGATAGGCCAGCCCGCGATTTTCAGCCTCGGCCGGCACCGATTTGGGCACGCCATGGGCGGAAAACACCACCGGCACGCCGTCGGGCACCTCGGTCAGTTCGTCCACGAACACCGCGCCCTTGGCCTTGAGGCTGTCCACCACATAGCGGTTATGCACGATCTCGTGACGCACATAAACCGGCGCGCCGTATTTCTCGATCGCCGCCTCGACGATGTGAATGGCGCGGTCCACACCGGCGCAGAAACCGCGCGGGCTGGCCAGAACGATCGTCAATGCGGCCTTGGTCATCATCCCCTATCCGTCAAGTCACGCCGCCACCACCCTTGTGCGGGGGCGCCGGGTCCAATACAGTCGCGCAAGACTATAGCCACGGAAGTTCCCTTCCCCTCAACGGCTTTTCCGAGACGAGAATGATCCGACGCGCCCTTCGCCCCATCGCCGCCGCCCTGTTGCCGCTGGCGTTGGCCTCGTGTTCCCTCTTCGGCAAGAAGGAACCGCCGCCCTGCCCGCCCATCTACATCCTGGGCGACGCCAGCAAGCTGACCAAGTTCCGCGCCGGGCCGGGCCGCGACCTGACCGACGTGGAATTCGAGGCCGAGATCCAGGGCTATACCGGCGGCTGCACCTATGACGAAAAGGGCGCCATGGTCGATCTGCAGGTCAGCTTCGCGCTCAAGCGCGGGCCGGCCGACACCGACCGCAAGGCGGACTTCACCTATTTCGTCGCCATCCCCCATTATTACCCGTCGCCCGAGGCCAAGGCGGAATTCGCCACCTCGGTGCAGTTCCCCGAGGGCACCAACTACGTGCGCTTCACCGACGAAGAGGTGGTGATGCGGGTACCGGTCAAGGACAAGGACATCATCAACAAGTACGAGATCTACCTGGGCTTCCAGGAAACCCGCGAAGAGCTGGACCGCAACCGGGCCGGCAAGAAATAGCGCCGGTTTCGTCCGCAATTCGTTGACTCGACCATGGGCGCGGGTACATTCTGCGCCCACAGATGATCCCCGCCGGGAGAGATTTGCCCACACCATGTTGTGGTCGGGCAAACGCCGAAGGAGCAACCGCCCCTGGAAACTCTCAGGCAAAAGGACCGCGGGGGGATGACGCTCTGGAAAGCGGCTTAGGGCCATCGGCCCCACGCCCACCGACGATGTAAGCCGGCCCTTCGCCTTATGGCGGCGCGGCCGGTGAATCTTTCAGGTTCCGAGACAGAGGGGGGCACTTGGGCGTTACGCCCGTAGTGCGACTCCGTTTTCTTGGAGGAACCTTTGAGCGATTCCGACACTCCTTTGCTGACCACTCCGCTGGACGCCCTTCATCGCGAACTGGGCGGCAAGATGGTTCCGTTCGCCGGCTATGCCATGCCGGTGCAATATCCCATGGGCGTTCTGAACGAGCACCTGCACACCCGCGACCAGGCCGGTCTGTTCGACGTCTCGCACATGGGCCAAGTCACCATCGAGGGAGCCGATCCGGCCGCCGCGCTGGAGACTCTGGTGCCGGGCGACGTGGTCGGCCTGGGCGAGGGCAAGACCCGCTATTCGGTGTTCACCGACGCCAATGGCGGCATCCTCGACGATCTGATGATCTCGAAGCTGGGTCCCAACAAGCTGTTCCTGGTGGTCAACGCCGCCTGCAAGCATGCCGATTTCGCCCATCTCAAGGCCGGCCTGCCCGGCTGCGACGTGCGCATGCTGGACGACCGCGCGCTGCTGGCCCTGCAAGGCCCCAAGGCGGCCGAAGTCTTCGCCGCCGTGGCGCCCGGCGCGGTCGGCCAGTCGTTCATGACAATCCGCGAATACGACGTGGCCGGCATCCCGTGTCTGGTCACCCGCTCGGGCTATACCGGCGAGGACGGCTTCGAGATTTCCGTGCCTGCCGACCGCGCCGAGGACTTGGCCCGCGCGCTGCTGGCCCTGCCCGGCGTCAAGCCCATCGGCCTGGGCGCCCGCGATTCGCTGCGCCTGGAAGCGGGCCTGTGCCTGTACGGGTCGGACATCGACACCACCACCACCCCGGTCGAGGGCGGCATCCGCTGGATCATCGGCAAGCGCCGCCGCGAACAGGGCGGTTTCCCCGGTGCCGCCGTCATTCAGAAGCAGCTGGCCGACGGCCCCGCGCGCCTGCGCGTCGGCATCAAGCCCGACGGCCGCGCCCCGGCCCGCGCCCACACCGAGATCACCGACGCCGACGGCGTGACCATCGGCGAAATCACCAGCGGCGGCTTCGGCCCGTCGGTGAACGGCCCGGTGGCCATGGGCTACGTGCCCGCCGCCTTCGCCCAGCCGGGCACCGCCGTCAAGCTGATGGTGCGCGGCAAGCCGCTGGATGCCAAGGTCGTCGCACTTCCGTTCGCGCCTCATCGTTATTTCAAAGGGTAAGGGGAATTTCCATGAGCACCATCCGCTTCACCAAGGACCACGAATGGATCAGCGTCGACGGTAACGTCGGCACCGTCGGCATCACCGATTACGCCCAGCATGCCCTGGGCGACGTGGTGTTCGTCGAAGTCCCCGAGGCCGGCCGCCCGGTCGCCCAGGGTGGCGAGGCCGCCGTGGTCGAGTCGGTCAAGGCCGCCTCGGAAGTCTATTCGCCGGTGTCGGGCACCGTGACCGAGGGCAATGCCGCCCTGGCCGATCAGCCGGCGCTGGTCAACGAAAGCCCCGAGGACGCCGCCTGGTTCTTCAAGATCGAGCTGTCCAACCCGGCCGAGCTGGACGGGCTGATGGACCGCGCCGCCTATGACGAGTACCTGGCCGGCCTGGAATAATCGGTCTTCGCCCCTCTCCCGTCAGCGGGAGAGGGGTTTTCAATTCAGGAACCCTTCGATGCGCTATCTTCCCCATACCGATTCCGACCGCCGCGCCATGCTGGCGGCCATCGGCGCCAAGGACGCGGACTCGCTGTTCCGCGACGTGCCCGCCTCGGCCCGCCTGGACCACCCCCTGGACCTGCCCCGCCACCAGAGCGAAATGGAGGTCGAGCGCGCCCTGACCCGCATGGCCGGCAAGAACCTGTCGGCCGGCTGCGCTCCCTTCTTCATCGGCGCCGGGCTTTACCGCCACCACGTGCCGGCGGCCATCGACCAGTTGCTGACGCGCGGCGAGTTCCTGACCTCGTACACGCCCTATCAGCCTGAAGTGTCGCAGGGCACCCTGCAATACCTGTTCGAGTTCCAGACCCAGGTCGCCCAGCTGACCGGCATGGATGTGGCCAACGCCTCGATGTACGACGGCGCCACCGCCTGTGCCGAGGCCGCCGTGATGGCCGCCCGCGTCACCAAGCGCAAGAAGGTGATCCTGTCGGGCAGCCTGCACCCGCACTATCGCGAGACCACCGAAACCACGCTCAAATACACCGAGCTCGAGACCGAAACGCTGGCCCCCGACCCCATGGGCCTCGAGGATCTGATCGGCCGCATCGACAGCCGCACCGCCTGCGTCATCGTCCAGAACCCCGGCTTCTTCGGCGGCATCAAGGACCTGCGTCCACTGGCCGAGGAATGCCATGCCGAAGGCGCCTTGCTGGTGGTCGCCGTGGCCGATCCGGTCAGCCTGGGCCTGATCGAGCCGCCGGGCGTCATGGGCGCCGACATCGTGGTGGCCGAGGGCCAGAGCCTGGGCATGGGCCTGCAATTCGGCGGCCCCGGCCTGGGCCTGTTCGCCACCCGCGACAAATACGTGCGCCAGATGCCGGGCCGCCTGGCCGGCCAGACCGTGGATGCCGACGGCAAGCGCGGCTTCGTGCTGACGCTGTCCACCCGCGAGCAGCACATCCGCCGCGAAAAGGCGACCAGCAACATCTGCACCAATTCCGGCCTGTGCGCGCTGGCCTTCACCATGCACATGACCCTGCTGGGCGAAACCGGCCTGGGCCGTCTGGCCGAGCTGAACCACGCTTTGGCGGTGCGCCTGGAAAGCAAGCTGAAGCGGGTCAAGGGCCTGCGCATTCTCAGCCCGTCGTATTTCAACGAATTCGCGGTGTATCTGGGCGACGACAAGGACGCGGCGGACGTGGTGGACGCCCTGGCCGACCGCGGCATCCTGGGCGGCGTCGCGGCGTCGCGCTTCTATCCGGAATGGCCCGAATTGCGGCCGATCCTGCTGTTGGCCGCCACCGAAACCAATACCGAATCCGATATGGACGCGCTGGTCGCCGCGCTGAACGAGGTGCTTTGATATGGCCGACACCACGACATTCTCCGGCAACCGCGCCCTTCAGATCGAAGAGCCGCTGATTTTCGAACTGGGCAGCCAGGGTCGCGTCGGCATCGACATCCCCGACGCCCCGCCGGTGGACGAAGACCGGCTGGCCGGCCTCAAGCGCAAGGCGGCCATCGGCCTGCCCGACCTGTCCGAGCCCCAGGTGGTGCGCCACTACACCCGCCTGAGCCAAAAGAATTACGGCATCGACACCGGCTTTTATCCGCTGGGCTCGTGCACCATGAAGCACAATCCGCGCCTGTCGGAAAAGATGGCGCGCCTGCCCGGCCTGGCCGATCTGCACCCGTTCCAGCCGCAAAAGACCGTCCAGGGCGCGCTTGAGGTGATCGACACCCTGGCGTTCTGGCTGAAGGGCCTGACCGGCATGCCGGCCATCGCCATGAGCCCGGCCGCCGGCGCCCATGGCGAGTGGTGCGGCCTGATGGCCATCCGCGCCTATCACGAGGATCACGGCCAGGGCCATCGCCGGCGCGTGCTGGTGCCGGAATCGGCCCACGGCACCAACCCGGCCAGCGCCGCCATGTGCGGCTTCACCGTCGATCCGGTGCCGGCCAACGAGCGCGGGCGCGTGGACGTGGCGGCGTTGAAGGCCAAGCTGGGTTCGGACGTCGCCTGCATCATGGTGACCAACCCCAACACCTGCGGCCTGTTCGAGGACGAGATCCTTGAGATCGCCAAGGCCACCCACGAGGCCGGGGCGTTCTTCTATTGCGACGGCGCCAATTACAACGCCATCGTCGGCCGCGTCCGCATCGCCGATTTGGGCGTGGACGCCATGCACATCAACCTGCACAAGACCTTTTCGACCCCCCATGGCGGCGGCGGCCCCGGTGCCGGCCCCACCGTGCTGTCGGAAAAGCTGGCCCCTTACGCCCCGCTGCCCTTCGTCGTCCACGACCAAGGCGGCTTGCGGCTGGTGGAACATGAAGCGGCCGCCGGCGGCGCCAAGCCGTTCGGGCGGGTGAAGGGCTATCACGGCCAGTTCGGCGTGTTCGTGCGCGCGCTGGCCTACATCCTGTCCATGGGCGCCGACGGCCTGCGCCAGGCCTCCACCGACGCCGTGCTGAACGCCAATTACCTGCTGGCGCGCCTCAAGGACACGCTGTCGCCGTCGTTCGAGGGCCCGTGCATGCACGAATGCCTGTTCGACGACCGCTTCCTGAAGGACAGCGGCGTGACCACGCTGGACTTCGCCAAGGCGCTGATCGACGAAGGCTTCCATCCCATGACCATGTACTTCCCGCTGGTGGTGCATGGCGCCTTGCTGATGGAGCCCACCGAGACGGAAGCCAAGGAAACCCTGGACGGCTATGTGGAGATCGTCACCGCCCTGGCCGCCAAGGCCAAGGCCGGCGGTGCCGCCGACGACTTCAAGGCGGCCCCCAGGCTGACGCCGCGCCGCCGTCTCGACGAAACCCTGGCCGCCCGCACCC
>DATGXU010000586.1:0-3092 GCA_035298685.1 Magnetospirillum sp.
GTGCGGGCATGGTCGATGCCGGTGATGGCGGTCAGTTCGTGACCGATCATGTGGGTGGTCCAATCCTGCGGCACGCCCTGGCCGATCAGGCCGTTCAGCGCCATGGTGGCGCACCACATCAGATTGGCGCGGGCCTGATAATCGGGCGGCGTCGCCATGGCGGCGGGCGCCACCTCGATCAGGGTGGACAGGATGGATTCCGCCAGCCGGTCCTGCAGCGGCGCGTCGGCCGGGAAGGTCAGGTATTGTTCCAGCACGTGGACGAAGGCGTCGACGATGCCGTTGCCGACCTGACGCGGCGGCAGCGAATAGGTGGTTTCCGGGTCCAGCACCGAAAAGACCGGCATCACCGACGGGTGCCCCCAGCCCAGCTTCTCGCCGGTAGCCTCGCGGCTGACCACCGAGAAGAAATTCATTTCGGACCCGGTCGCAGGCAAGGTCAGCACCACGCCCAGCGGCATGGCATGGGTGGGATAGGCCTTGCGGCAGACGATGTCCCAAGGGTCGCCGGCGAAATCGATGGCGGCGGCAATCAGCTTGCAGCCGTCGGCCACCGAACCGCCGCCCACCGCCAGCACGAAATCCAGCTTTTCGGCGCGAGCCAGATCCACCGCCTTCATCAGCGTCTCGAAGCGCGGGTTGGGTTCGATGCCGGCGAATTCGCAAAAATGCAGACCGGCGGCGGTCAGCGCCGCGACCACCTGGGCATGAACGCCATTGGCCTTGATGGAGCCGCCGCCATAGGCCAGCAGCACGCGGGCGCCCTTGGGGATTTCCCGACCCAGCGCCTTGATCTGACCCTTGCCGAAGATCAGCTTGACCGGGTTGTGAAAGACGAAATTCTCCATGGCGACGCTCCGCAGCTCAAAGACAGGCCGACACAATTTGGGGCGCCGCCGCCGACGCGCAAGGGTTAATCTGCCGCCGGCAGTTCGACGGTGAAGGTCGAGCCCTCGCCCGGCACCGATTGCACCCGGATGGCGCCGCCATGGTGTTCGGCGATCTTCTTGCAGATGGCCAGGCCGATGCCGGTGCCCTGATAGGCGTCGCGCGTGTGCAGCCGCTGGAACAGCAGGAAGATGCGGTCGAAATATTGCGGGTCGATGCCGATGCCGTTGTCGGCCACGGCGATGCGCCACACCGCGCCGTCCCGCTGGGCGGTGACGCTGACCTTGGGCGGGCGGTCGGGATCGTGGTATTTCAGGGCGTTGCCGATCAGGTTCTGGAACAGGCGCGTCAGTTCCTCGTGATCGCCGCGCACCGCCGGCAGGTCGGCGGCCACCTGGACCTCGGCCCCGGCTTCGGCGATGGTCGCCCCCAGGGCGGCGACGGCGCCGGCGATGGTTTCCGAGAGCGCCTGCACCCGCTCGCCCGAAGAAACCCGGCCGACGCGGGAATAGGTCAGCAGATCCAGGATCAGCCGGTCCATGCGGCTGGCGCCTTCCACCGCATAGCCGATGAATTCGTGCCCTTCCTCGTTCAGCACGGTGCCGTAGCGGCGTTCGATCAGACCCAGGAAGCTGGTGACCATGCGCAACGGTTCGCGCAGATCGTGCGAGGCCACATAGGCGAACTGTTCCAGATCCTGGTTGGACCGCTCAAGCTCTTCGCGGGCTTGGCTAAGGTCTTCGACCAGCCCGCGCACCGCCTGGATATCGCGGTCCAGAATGGCGAATTCGGCGATGGGCGGCGCCGGCACCAGCTCGGGCGGCTGGCGCAGGTGAACCCGGCGAAGCGCGCGCACCGCCGCCACCACCGGCCGCACCACCAGCCGGCGGGCGGCGATCACCAGCGCCACCACCACCAGCCCGGCCGAGGCCAGGCCGCCCAGCGTCACCCAAGTGGTCAGGCGGCTGCCTTCGGCCAAGGCGTCGAAGCGGTCGGTGGTCAGGCTGGCCGCCTCGACCACCAGCTGGTCGGCCAGGCTTTCCAGCGTCTGGCGGCTGGCCTGCCAACGGCGCAGCGCCTCGTGCGTCAACGCCGCGCGGTCTTGGATTTGCGAGTCCGGCAGGGCGTCGCGGCGAGCCAGCATCTCGGCCACCTCGCGCACCACCTGGCTGGACTGGGCCATCAGGGCGTGGGCCTGCTCGTTGCTCAGGAAGGCGGGATGGCCGCCGATGGCGCGGGCGGTCAGCATGGCCTCGCGCCGGCGTTCCGGCGACACCGCCGCCACCACCAGATCGCCCGCCGCCATCATGCGGTGCAGGTTGATGGCCATGCGGTGGCGGTCAAGGATGGTGGGGGCCAGCCGGGCGCGGGCATCGGCGGCGATGTTGGCCTGGCGCAGCTGGGTGACGCCGATGGCGACGAAGAACAGCGCCAGCACGGCGATGACCAGCAGCCCGACCCGAGCCACCGCCCGTTCCAACCCCAAGGGCGGGGCGCCGCCGTCGCCGGATGGGGAAAGCGGCTCCATCAGTAGACGTCGAAGGGCAGGAAGCGGCGCGACAGCGCGTGCAGGCTGCCGTCGCGCACGCTGGCGTCCAGCACCTTGTCGAGACCGCTCAGCAGATCGGGGCGATCCTTGCTGACGACGATGTGGACACTGCCGCCCAAGCCGTCGGAATCGGTGGGCGAGCCGATGAAATCGAACCGCTTGCCCTGCTCGGATTTCAGATAGTTCAGCGCCACCACCATGGGCAGCAGTCCGAGATCGGCGTCGCCGTTGATCAACGCGGCCATGACGCCGTCGGCATGGGCGACCTCGACCACCTGCGCGCCATGGCGCTGGGCCTTGGCCCAGGCGTGCTGGCGCGAGCCGGTTTGAACCGCGACCCGCTTGCCCGCCAGCTGGGCCGGCAAGGCCAGATCGGCCAAAGCGGGCGCGCCGATGAAGATGGAGCTGGAACGCCAATAGGGATGCGAGAACAGCATCACCTGCTCGCGCTCGGGGCTTTTCAGCAGATTGCCGAAGCCGATCTGCACGCGCCCTTCCGACACCCCGCTGATGACGTCGGTCAGCGACATGACCTCGAGCCTGCAGCTGGCCCCCATGCGCTGGCACAAAAGCCGCGCCGTCTCGACGTTGAAACCGGTAAGGTTCCCGCCGGCATCGCGGCTACAGAAACCTTCCGCCTCGATCAGGCCGACGA
>DATGXU010000587.1:0-4327 GCA_035298685.1 Magnetospirillum sp.
GGCGAGGTGGTGCAGGCCTGCACGGCGCGGTGGCCATTGTTGAACCGGGAGGCGGTGGCGGCGCTGGTCCAGGCCCATCGCGGCGACCCCATCCATGGCGACGGCCTGTGGGCGCTGCTGGTGCTGGCGGAATGGTGCGCCGGACTGCGATTGGACCAGATGGCGGCCAGCGACGGCCTGGTGGAACTGGCCTATAGCCGATCGTAAAGCGCCTTCGGCACATACCGTCGCTGCTTGTTCAGCACCACGCCCAGAACGGTGGCGCCGCCGTTTTCCAGCGCCCGCTTGGCCTCCAGCGCGTCGGCGGTGCGGGTGCGGTCGGCCTCGACCACCAGAATGACGCCGTCCACCGTCGGCGCCAGTGCCTGGGCCAGCGGCGACGACAGCACCGGCGGCGCGTCCAGCACGATCAGCTCGGCCCGCTCGCCCAGCCGCTGCCAATATGCCGACAGCAGCCGGCGATTGAGCGCACGGGCGTCGCCGGCGCGGCCCGGCAACGGCCCCAGCGCCATAACGCCGTCGTCATCCATGCGGGTTTCGCTTTCCACCCCGTTCAGCAGCAGCACGCCGCCGCCCAGGGCGCGGCCGGCCAGTCGGGCCAGCCGCACCGCCACCGCCGGGTCGTGTTCGGCCTTTCCGCAAGGCGCGATCTGGATGACCCGGCTGGGCTTGGCCGGCAGCTTCACCTCGATGGCCTGCCACAATCGCAGCAGCGCCAAATCGGAGGAAGCCACCGCGCCGGGCAGGCGCGGGGGCTCGGCCACCGCCCGGGACGTGCCGGGAACCAGGGCGCGGGCATTTTCAA
Organism: Magnetospirillum sp.; assembly: GCA_035298685.1. Lineage (GTDB taxonomy): Bacteria > Pseudomonadota > Alphaproteobacteria > Rhodospirillales > Magnetospirillaceae > Magnetospirillum. The sequence goes on from DATGXU010000587.1 coordinate 806, forward strand.
GGGCGTCGTGAATGCGGCTCATGGCGGGCTCAATTCTCCGGGGCGGGGAACTCGATCACCTGGCCGACCTGGATGCGGTCGATGTTGACGATCTCGGGGTTGCGGTTCTTCACCGCGTCCAGCAACGCCCGATCGACCCGGCCGTAGACCTGAAAGGCCAGATTGGCCAGGGTGTCGCCCGGCGCCACGATGCGTAGCGTGCGCCTGGGTTCGGCCGGCTGGGCCGGTGCCGTGCCCGGCAGGTCCACGGCGATGGGCGGCGGTAAGGGCGGCAGGCTGGCGCTGGCCAGTTCGGGCGTGGTGTCGGGCTTTGGCGCCATGGCCGGCGGCTCGATTGCGGCGACCTTGCCGGGATGGGCCGGGGGCAGCGGCGCCGAGGCAACCGGGCCGGCGGCGCGCCGCTCGGGCATGCCCTCGCGCAGGGTCATGGCGCCGGTGAACACCAGCGCACCGGCCGCCAGCGCGCCCATGCCCATGCCGATCCCCTTCCATGGCACGCCGATGCTGAGCCAGCGTCGACGGCGGGTCTTGGGCGTCGTGTCCTTTACGTTCAGGTCGCGCACCACCTCGCGCACCACCTTGGGCGTCACCGGCCGAATCTTGTGGCCGAAGGCGGTCAGCAGCGAATTGTCGGCCACCACGTTGATCCGGCGCGGGATGCCGCCGCAGGACCGCACGATCTCGGCGATGGCGGCGTCGCTGAAGGCCGGCTTGTCGTCCAGCGCCACGCATTTCAGCCGATGGCGGATGTAATTGGTGGAATCGGCCTTGTTCAGCGGGCCGAGGCGGGTGCGCACGGCGATGCGGGACTCCAACTGGCGCAGCTGTCGTTCCGCCAGCAGCGATTCCAGCTCGGGCTGGCCCACCAGCACGATCTGCACCAGCTTTTCGGTGGCGGTTTCCAGGTTGGACAGCATGCGCAGCGATTCCAGCGTGCCGATGGGCATGTTCTGCGCTTCGTCCACCAGCAGCACCAGGGTCTTGCGCTGGTCATGGTGGGCGATCAGCCATTCCCGCAGGGCATCGACCATGCCGGCGATGTCGTCGCCCGCGTAATCCAGGCCGATTTCCTTGAAGATGTGACGCAGCAGCGTCTGGAACGACACATTGGGGTTGTAGATGTAGACGAAGGTCAGCCCCGGCTCGTCGACGCTGTCCAGGTACGAGCGCAGGATGGTGGTCTTGCCCACCCCCACCTCGCCGCTGATGCACACGAAGCCCTTGCGTTTGGCGATGCCATAGATGATGGCGGCCAAGGCTTCCTTGTGCTGGTCGGTCAGATACAGGAAGCCCGGGTCCGGGGTGACGCGGAAGGGCTCGGCCGAGAAGTTGAAGAACTCCTTGTACATGGCTGTCAGCTCTCGCGTGGGATGGAGGTGAGGACGGGCAGTCCAAGCCGGCGTTCCACATCGTCGGCGGACGACAGGCGCGAAGAAAACGCTTGGGACAGTGCGGCGGCGACAAGGCCGAGCACGGCGCCCAGCACCCCCGCCAGACCCAGCACCTGGGCGTCGGAGGGGCCGGCGGGATGGGAACCTGCGGTGGCGGTTTGGACGATGCCGATGCCGTCGATGGCGGCGCCATGGCCGTGGACGGGCCCCAGGCGGGCTTCGGCCTGCGCCGCAGCGCGCTCCAGTTCGGTCAGGCTGCGTTCCGCCCCGGCCAGGGTGTCCAGGCGACGATCCAGCTCGGCCAACTGGCGCTGGGCGGTCTTTGCCCGTGCCTTGGCCGCCGACAGCGCCGCTTCCACGCGCACCGCCTCTTTTTCCAGTTCCTGATGGACCGGATTGACGCCGCTGACCACCCGGTTCTGGGTGGCGGTGTCCAGCTTGCCCAGCATATCCTCGACCTTGCGCCGTTCGGCGCGCAGGTTCTGGATGAAGACGCTGCCGTCCTGGTACTTGCCCAGCAATTCGGCCTCGCGCGTCTGCAGCTCGAACAGTTTCGAACGGGCTTCCTCGGCCACTTTCGAGCGTTCGTTCTCGGAACTGATCTCGATGGTGGGGGGCGTGGCGGCCAGTCGGGCTTTCAGCACCGTCAGGCGGTCGGTCAGCGCGCCGGTTTCGGCTTCGGCGGATTGGGTGTCGGCATCCAATTCGGCGCGGCGGGCCGACAGGGTGGGGCGGTCGCTGGTCCCTTCAGTCAACCCCGACCGTTTGCGAAAGGCGGCCAGCGCCTCGCGCGCCTGTGCGGCTTGGGCCGCCGCCGCCGGGTCGGCGGGGGCGGTGAAGACGGTGCGGTTCATGTCGGCCAGCCGTTCCAGCAGGGCCGACAAGGCGGCGGCGGCCACTTGGCCGTCGCCATTGCCCAAGGTCAGCCGAACCAGTCCGGCGCCATCGGCGGGGACGACCCGCAGGTCGCGGGCGAAGGCGTCGGCGCGGGCGCTGGCGGGCAAGGCGGGGTAAAGGCGGTCGCCCCACTGGCCCAGCACCCGGGCGTGCAGGTCGCGGCTTTCCAGCATGGCGGCCAGGGCACGGGCGCCATCGGCGCGGCCGGCTTCGACCAGCAAGGTGGCTTCCGCCCGCCACTGCGCCGGGCGCTCGATCACCGCGACGCCCCCCAGCGCCAGCGCCAGGGCGATGCTGCCGGCCAGGGTGCGCTGGTGGCGGAACAGGAAGACGACGACGTTGCGGACACTCATGGGCGGACACTCATGGCCGGCGCTCCGTCAATAGGCGTTGGTGGCTTTCAGGCAGGCCAGGGGCGTGCGGGCCAGGATCATCAGGTCAAGCCCCAGGCTCCAGTGGTCGATGTACCAGAGGTCATGCAGCACCCGCTTGCGCATCAGTTCCACGGTGGCGGTCTCGCCGCGATAGCCGTTGATCTGCGCCCAGCCGGTGATGCCGGGCTTCATGCGATGGCGGCTGCGGTAATCGTCCACCAGCTTGGCGTAATGGTGGTGGTGTGACACCGCGTGCGGGCGCGGGCCCACCAACGACATGCTGCCGTTGACCACGTTGATCAACTGCGGCAACTCGTCCAGCGAGGTGCGGCGCAGGAAGCGGCCGACGCGGGTCACGCGCGGGTCGTCGCGGGTGGCCTGGCGGACCAGCAATTCCTCGGGGCGGGCGACCATGCTGCGGAACTTGAAGCAGGTGAACGGCTGGTTGTCATAGCCGTAGCGGCTTTGGCGGAACAGCACCGGGCCGGGGCTGTCCAGCCGGATCGCCAGCGCGATGGCCGCCATCAGCGGCGACACCAGCACCAGCAGCACCGCCCCCAGCACGCGATCCTCGGCGGCCTTGGCGACGGCGCGCCAGCCCGACAGCGGGCGGGTGGCGATGCGGGCCATGGGCACGCCGCCCAGCACCGACAGGCCATTGCCATCCACGAACGGCTCCGGCGTTTCCGGGAACAGGTGCACGTCGACGGTCAGCGGGCGCAACACCGCCAGGCACTGGCTCAGCCGCAAGGTGTCGGTCCACGGCACGGCGACGATGACGTCGTCCACGCCTTCGTCGCGCACCATGCGCTCGGCCTCGTCCAGCCCGGTGACGAAGCCGCCGAACTGGGCCTTGGGCG
>DATGXU010000588.1:0-10012 GCA_035298685.1 Magnetospirillum sp.
CGGCCAGGATGGTGTCGTAGCCCTCGGGCAGTTCGGAAACGAAGTCGTGGGCGCCGGCGATCTGCGCCGCCTGCACCACGCGGTCCAAGGAAATCGACGGGTCGGCCAGCGCGATGTTGTCCTTGATCGAGCGGCTGAACAGCCAGTTTTCCTGTAGCACCACGCCGATCTGCCGGCGCAGCCAGGCCGGGTCGGCGGTGGCGACGTCGAGATTGTCGATCAGCACCCGGCCGCTTTCCGGCAGATAAAGGCGCTGGATCAGCTTGGTGAGCGTTGATTTTCCCGATCCCGACGGGCCGACGATGCCCACCACCTGGTCCTGGGGCACCGCCAGCGAAATGCCCTTCAGCACCACCACGGTGTCGTTGCCGGCGCCGCCCTGGATCGAATCGCCGCCCGGCTGGGCGACATCCTCAACACCCGGCCCGAGCCCGCCGCGCAGGCCCGCGCGGCGCGATTTCGTGAACTACCCCCAAGACCGCGCCAGGCGTCTATCAGGGCACCGCTGGCGCGGACACATTGATTGGAAGCACGGGCAACGACACGCTGATCGGTGGCGCGGGTGCCGACATTTACCAAATCGGCAGAAACGCGGGGGCCGACCTTGTGGACAATCGGGGGCATGGTGCGGACGGCGACCGCGTCGCGTTCGAGCCGTCCATATATGCCGATCAGCTTTGGTTCCAGAAGGCCGGCAACGATCTGAAGGTGTCTGTCATCGGCATAAACTCCAGCGTGACCCTTTCCGGGTGGTACCTGTCCGACCAAAACAAGGTTTCCGAATTCACACTAGCCGACGGCAACCGACTTCTGGCGGGGCAGGTGGAGAATTTGGTCAACGCCATGGCCTCCATGACGCCACCTCTGGCGGGACAAATACATCTTACCCCGGAGCAGAACGACCTGCTTTCGTCCGTGCTTGCGGCGAACTGGCAGGCACATTGAGGCCAATCCCCGGTTCAACGTGGAGTGGCCGCAAGGCACCGATGCATTGCGTGCCGGGCAATATGAGTGGGGGCGGTCCTTAGCCGAGGATCGCCCCCAACCCAGCCTTCGCCATGCCGCACGGGCTGGTCGGTCCGGCCAACGTGATCCAAATGGAAACGGTGCTGGGGCAGGAGCCAAGCCCCAAGGCCTATGCCCTGGCGCTCGATCACCTCCTGGCCCTCATCAAGGTTTTCGGGGGCGCGCCACTGATCGCCGACCCGTTGCGACCCGACGGGCTGGCCTCGTCGCTTGGCCAGATGTGCCTGAAACGGGGGCTGGTTTCCGAAACGCTGGCATCCATGGAGGTGGACCTCACCCGTCCGGAAGCCGAATTGTGGAAGGCGATACGGTCGAGCTACCGGCCGTTGATCAGCAAGGGAAAGCGGATATTTTCGGTCAGATACCTGAACCGCGACACTCTCGACTGGTCGCTGTTCGACATCGCCGCAGAGCTGCATCACCGCTATGTCGATCAAAGGACGCCTTTGTTCCGCACCCGCGCGGCCATTGCCGCCTTTGTTGCCGATGGGAATGCGGAACTTGCCGTCATTTTCCACGGGCAAGATCCGGTCGGCTTCATTCTGACCCTGGATGAGGGAGACGTGTCGGCCTATGCCGTCGCCCGCTATCCGCGCGACAGCGGTCTGCCGGTAGCGCCATTCTCGCTCTGGAACGCCATTTGCCGGCGAAAGGCCGAGGGGCGGAAGTGGTTTCATCTGGGGTTCGCCGACAACGAGTCGGAAAAGCTGCGCAACATCAGCTATTTCAAGAGCGGACTGACCGACATCTACCGCTACCGCCATTTCTGGCGTGTGGCCGAATCCGGCTGAACGGGTTGGAATTGGCGGTGTATTTCTGTCCGGCCGAAGTTGGCCGACAGCGGTTGACGCTTTGGTTTGATGCACTTGATCGAGACGGCGCGAGCCGATTGGCCGCACGACCTTACCTCTGGTGGTCATGGTCTGCACGAGTAAGCGCGTAAAGGGCATGTCTCAAGGAAAGAGGCCGACGCCATTGTCGGCAGACCTGAAGTGGCGCCATGGAGACTGGGAGCACCATTCCCGGGACTTTGCAGAGGGGCTTGAGCAGGCGTTAGATGCTCTGGTCGGTTTCCACCGAAAAGGGCCATACCAACCGTTGCTGGTATCCGCTCTTCATCTCAAGCGCTGGGCAGAGACAACCGGTTCAAGGGCCGAGCAGTCGCGCCTTATCCGGCACTTAGCGCATGAGAGCGGTGCCACCATCACCGCAATTTCGATGCCGACCGGCGAATCCATCAACCTACCCGACTGGGACGACATGATCCTATGTTCCGAAGGCTCCGCGTGGGTGCCGACGGGCCGTTCGCTCTGGAATTTTCCAACGAGGCTCAGCCTGGCGGAAAGGCCAACCGGAACGGGTAGTTCTCCAATTCCATGCCTTTCAACTGCCGCAGCACCGCCTCCACAAAGGTGAAAGCAATAATCACGGCGCTTTGTTTGGCGTGCTGCCGAGTGGCGCTCAAATCAGGCACGGTCAAACCTGCTCGATGGACAGTTGACATCCGCTCTCGCCACACGGGGCCGAGCACGGTCCGCGAACCGAATGCCCTGGAAATTCCAACCGTATATGTGCAGGCCTACCCGAACGACGATCATCGGTACGGAGCATCCGGCTCCATCCCGCATCAGCGTGGAGTTCCATCGCCTTCCAACGCGGATGGTCGTAGCGGTTGGGATCGCCGCAGGAATATGCCACCCTGCTTTCCGCGTGCCCAGTTGTCAGCGGTACATGCGTACTGCGCATGTCCGCACCATGGTGGGGCGCCACCACTGAAAGAACCGCCCCCGCACTGGGTCTGCCGCTTGGAAATGCGGTATAGCGAGCATCACCGGGCAACAGGATCGTATGGTTGCCGTCAGAAACTGTCAGCGCCAGTCCGGTATGGTTCCGGTTCTTGCCCCGGGACGAGCATCTTTCGATCCGAATGCTCCCTGCGCCAAGGGCGGTCGTGGTGCTCGGCCAAAAGAGAAGGTTCCTTCCGATCCTGGAGGCGCAAGCCGCGTGGATCGCACCAAATTCTTGCCGAGGCGCAATCCAATAGTGTTCGAACGCTCTTGGGTCGCGATAAGCGGATGACCAGTGATCCCAATCCCAGTGGGATAGAATGATTGCTGGATGCTCCGTGAAGCAAAAGTTTTGAAGTGCGGCCGGGAACGTGGGGGAGTGATCGAGGACTCCCCCGCCAAAATCGAAATACAGCTGAGGAATGTTATCCCCCAAGACAGCATTGCAGTTGCCCTGACCAACGTCATAAACAGCAACTGCATCCCCCCATCTGCTAATAAGATTCTCGATCAGTGAAGGATCGGCGTCCGGGATGTCGCGAGTATCGACCAATTTGTCGAGTTCATCAGCCGCGGGCCCGTAAACCTGTTGGACGGTCTTGAGGTAGCGCACGCCCCCATCGTCGAACAGATTGTCGTAGTGCTTGACCATCCTCGCCGTTGGGCGCGGCAGTTCCGCCAGTTCCAAGGCCAGCCAGCGCGCATTCTCGCGCATCGCATTCCATTCCTGCGGCGAGAGGCGGGCCTCGACCACGGATAGAGCTCTTTCTGGAACACCACCGAATTTAAAATGTCGCTCACCCGCAAACCATCGGCCGTCGGCCGCCTCCAGCCACACACGTCCATCCTCGGACTGCACGGTATCAGCCCGAACATAGACCTTGCTGGGGCGTTCGCCCCGCTCTGCACCCTTCGGATGGAAGAACATATGCCCCCCTTTATTTTGCGTCCGCCTTCCCGAAACTCTGCCGCCGCCATGCCTCGACGGCGTTTTCCAGGCCGCCAACGGGCTTGTCCTCGGACCAGCGTTTCCAGAAGTCGATGGTGCGGCTGTCGGGTTTGCTGCGGGGTTCGGCAACGCGGATGCGGCTGGGCAGCAGGCTGGCGTCACCGACCACCACCGCCTCGCCGGTGTCCAGGACCGGCAGCATATCGGTGAAGCCGGCCAAGGTGTCGGGCAACAGAGCCTTCACCCGCGCTTGGTCCTCGGGGTTGGTCAGGCGCATGGCGATGACGTTGTTGCACTGGCTGATCACGGTGCGGCTGACCTCGGCAGGTCGCTGGCTGATAACCGCAAGGCCGATGCCGTATTTGCGGCCTTCCTTAGCGATGCGCTCGAACATGCGCACCGCGACGCGCCCCTCGGAATCCTCGTTGGCCTGATCGGGGATGTAGTTGTGGGCCTCGTCGCAGAACAAGGCAACCGGGTGGCGGCGCGCAGAGGGCGTCCATTGCTGGACGGAAAAGGCCAGCCCGGCGACCATGCTGACGATCAGCGGCAGGATGTCGGACGGCACCTCGGAAAAATCGATGATCTTCACCCCGCCCTTGCCGTCGGCCTGATCCTTGCGCCCGGCCAGCAGGCGGGTGACGAGGGTATCGAGATAGGCCTGCTTCTTAGTTTCATCGCCGCCTCGGAACAGGAAGCCCAGGCGGCGGTCCTCCACCTTCGCCTCCAGCCGGGCGATCATGCGACCAAGCTTATTATGGAAGTCGCCTTGTTTTTCAGTGCGCACCCCAGGAACCATCTCAGTATTCCAGAAATCGAGCTTTGACAGCACGCTATGGGGATGGCTCTTGTCCTTTGGTTCGATCAGAAACGGGATTGGGCTATCGACGGTAAAGGCTGCAAGCAAGTCCTTGCGTCCTGACACGTTCAGAAAGTCCTCCTTCGCTTCTCGCACAATGCGCCCAAGCAGCATGGATTGATTGGGCGCGTTCTGATCGCTGCGATCCACTAGCAGCGACCTCAGCGCCTCATAGCCCAGCAGCCAATAGGGCAGGTACAGGATGTCGTCGCCAGGAGCATCCAGGTCGCCCGGGCCGGCGATGCGCAGATGGCGGAAGCCATCCCCTTGCAGCGTGCCGTATTCGCCGTGAATGTCGAAGACGATGCCGTTGGCGTTGGGGAGTTCGGCAACCTGTTCCAGCAGGCGGGCAGTGGTCCACGACTTGCCCGAGCCGGTACTGCCGACGATGGCCGCATGGCGCTGGAACAGGCGGTCGCCGTTGAGGAAGGCATCGGCCGAGGTGTCCAGGGCATAACGGCCCAGCAACAGCGGATGGCCATCCTTCTCGCTGACCTCGGACACCGCCCGCATGAAAGTGGACAGACGGTCACCCTCCAACGAGAAGCACAGCGCGTCAATCTCGGGGATGGTTTCGATGGCGCGCCGGAAGCGAGGCGGACGCCCCCCGCCCATATTGTGCAGCGTTCCGATCAAGCCGATTTCAACGGAGTCGACGGAGACGATTTCGGGAACGGCTTCCATACCGTCCTCCTCGACCGCCTGTATCTTGCGGGTGATGCGGGTGATGATGCCGATCAGGCTGCGGCCGGGGCGCCCTTGCAGCAGAACAGGGCGATGCACGTGCAACCGGCGCAGGGTCTCGGCATTGAAGACCTGAACGACCACCACCCCGGTATCGACGGTGAGCACGCAGCCGAAGGCATCGCCGTCGCGCAGATGGAACAGGTTCACCGAGGGCATCACAGGTACTCGTTGGCGAAGCCATCGAAGGACCAGGCATCGACGCCTTCGATCTCTACGCCGCGGTGCTCGTTGGTATAGACCTTCGTGGTGCCCGGCTGCCCCTCCGTCAGGACGCAATAGCGTAAGGACTTCGACGCCTGCTCCAGCGCCTGCTTGGCCTTGTCGGTCAGGGATTTTGTGACCATCACAAACGGCTTCGGCCGGTCACGCATCGCCCGCGTCAGGTTGACCTGCACATGATCGTCGTTGAAGCCGAAGCCGATGGTGAGAAACGCATCGGCTGCCTTGATCACCCGGTCGGCTTCCGCCATCAGCGACCGGTAGGGCTCGAAATGGGTCTGAGCGTATTTGGAGCTGGCAGGGGGAACGATGACCGGTCGCATGCCCATGGGGGGCTTAAGATCATCCTCGGCGGGAGCATGAACCGGCAGGCCGACCGGATCCCGATCCCCCCCGTCGCGGAACCAGTCCAGCGATCCATGGACTTTCAGCAGCTCGACGGTGCGATCCTCTTGCCGGACATCCCCACGCAGGTATCGGGGCGCATGGGTCGGTCCCCGCCAGGTGCGAAGGTAGCCACCCACGAAGCCGCTGCGATGGCAGAAACCGCCCTGGTCAGCGCCATATTCCGCCAGGCGGTCGTAGTTGGGGGTGATGACGGTGACGTTGCGCGCCGAGCTGCCGAACAGATACTTGAACAGCTTAGCGTGGGGGAGGACGTGCCCGGCCCGGACCTTTTCGAAGGCCTTGATGTCCTGCCAAGCGACCATCTTCCAGACGGAATCAACGATGGTGGCATACAGAGGGGATGCCTCGTCCAACTGCGCCTTGCTCAGCGCGGCCTCGAGTCCTTCACCGGCCTGCCACGCGTCGAAAAGAATTGCCCACTTTGTCGGGTCCAGGCCGAGTTTGCCAACATCCTCGAGAATGCGTTCGGCCAACTGCCCCATGGTCGGCAGCCCCAATCCAACGGAAGCGCCGCTGCCCAAGATAACGACGGGATTAGCGGCAAGGCACTCCCGGATGAGCTGCTCGGCATCGCTACGCACTCTGGCCTGGATATCGTCCGACATACCATTCACCACTTTTGAGTATGCGTCAGCATGGTAGCATACCAAAAGTGGTTAACAAGGCTCCGGCGCACCACCCTGCATGAAAGTTGGGCCATACACGCTCGATTAGGTCTAGCCCAGACGAGTGGGGCGACAGTGGGCCGTGCAAACAATTGAGGATATCGCCTTCGGCGGTCGACCTCGGGTCAGTGGAGCCCTTATAAACCGGCCCATCACCCTGTTCGCCAACCGAATTTTCCCTGCTTTTCGCGGGAGGGAACTCCAGATAAGTCAGCCATTTCTGCCGCCTCCGCATGCGCGTGGACAGCCCTCACCCCTCGGTTTTCCCTATATTTTCCCTGAAGGGCAGGGAATTGACGGCGGAGGCGCTTTCGCCCCAGACTGCGTCCTCCGCCATTTCCGCGATTATGGATAGCTACGGCCGTCCAAATGCGCCGAAAAAATCCAACGGATACAAGGTATTAGGCAGAGGCAGAGCCTTCTGGCCGCTTTCCGTGCCTACCCCAATCCAGCGCCTGATGATGGGTAGAATGATGGGCACGTCCCCGAACAGAGGTGGCCCCAGAAATTCGGACAGGGTGTTAAGGTATTCCCCCAGCCTGAGAAGGACTGGGAGCAATGGGTAAGGTGACGAGGAAGCGTTACAGCGCGGATTTCAAGGCGAAGGCGGCCAGCGAGGCTGAACTCGCGAAGTTGCATGCAAAGATCGGCCAGTTGGTGGTGGAGCGGGATTTTTTGTCCAAAGCCTTCGGTCGATGAGCGTCGAACGGAGGCGGCAGATGATCGAGCCCGGCCATCCCCGGCCATGGTGACCACCAGCGCACTGGCGGCATGATCGTGAACCGGGGAATAGCTTAACAACGCCGCCAAACTGTCCAAACGGACGGGGCCACCTCTCATCCGGTTCCGGCGTCAGGCTGGTGCCGCATCCAGGCGTTGGTTGAAGTGCTCGTCTCGCATAAGCGCCCCATAAAGACCCAGCTCAACATCCGCATGGAACCTTAACGCCCTTCGGCGCGATGGTCAGGCTGTCGCTCTGACCTTCAACCGGAGAGCCATCATGTTCGACGCGCTGTTCCCGGCCGTCTCCGACGCGCTGTTCCTGGCCGTCATCGTCGCCTTCTTCGCGTGCTGCGCCCTGTTGGTGCGCGCCTGCGAGCGGATGTGAGGAGGTGGTCATGTCCGACGTCGACCTCCTCGGCATCGCCTTGGGCGGTGCCGCCATCATCGGCCTGCTGGCCTATCTCGGCTACGTGCTGATCCACCCCGAGCGGTTCTAGGAGGCCACCATGGACGCCTATGGCATCCTGCAAATCCTGCTCTATGTCGTCTTCATCGTGGCGCTGACGCCGCTGGCGGGCGGCTACATGGCGCGGCTGTTCGAGGGTAAGGTCTCATTCCTGGCCTGGATCGAGCGCCCCATCTACCGCCTGTGCGGCACCTCGGCCGACCGCGAGCAGCATTGGACCGGCTATGCGCTGTCGTTGCTGGCCTTCAACCTGGTCGGCGCCCTGGCGCTCTATGGCCTGCAACGCCTGCAAGGGTGGCTGCCGATGAACCCGGCGGGGATGGCGGCGGTGCCCGCCGACCTGGCCTTCAACACCGCCGTCAGCTTCACCACCAACACCAACTGGCAGGCTTATGGCGGCGAGGCCACCATGAGCACCCTGACCCAGATGGCCGGGCTGTCGGTGCAGAACTTCGTCTCCGCCGCCACCGGCATCGCCGTGGCGGTGGTGCTGATTCGGGGCTTCGCCCGGCATTCGGCGCGCACGGTGGGCAATTTCACCGTCGACCTGACCCGCACCGTCCTCTACCTGCTGCTGCCCATCTGCATCGTCGGTGCCCTGGCGCTGGTGTGGCTGGGTGTGCCGCAGAACCTGTCGCCCTACGTCGAGGCGACCACGCTGGAGGGCGGCACGCAGATCATCGCCCAGGGGCCGGTCGCCAGCCAGATGATGATCAAGCATCTGGGGACCAACGGCGGCGGCTTCTTCAACGCCAACGCCGCCCATCCCTACGAGAACCCCAGCGCGGTCGTGAACCTGATCCACATGGTGGCGATCTTCGTTCTCGGCGCGGGCCTGACCAACACCTTCGGCCGCATGATCGGCGACACCCGCCAGGGCTGGGCCATCCTGGCCGCCATGGGCCTGCTGTTCGTGGCGGGCGTCGGCATCACCTGGTGGGCGGACGCGGCAGGCAACCCGGCGCTGGCCGCAATCGGCGTCGACCAGTCGCTCTCGCCGTGGCAGGCGGGCGGCAACATGGAAGGCAAGGAAGTCCGCTTCGGCATCGCCCTGTCGGCCCTGTTCGCCACCATCACCACGGCGGCCAGTTGCGGGGCGGTGATCGCCATGCACGACAGCCTGATGCCGCTGGCCGGGCTGGTCCCGATGGTGAACATGATGCTGGGCGAGGTCATTGTCGGCGGCGTCGGCGCCGGTCTGTACGGCATGCTGGTGTTCGTCGTCCTGACCGTGTTCATCGCCGGGCTGATGGTCGGCCGCACGCCGGAATACGTGGGCAAGAAGATCGAGGCGCGTGAGATCAAGCTGGCGGTCATCGTCATCCTGGTCTTCCCGGTCGGCATCCTTGGCCTGGGTGCCGTCGCGCTGTTGGCAGGCCCCAGCGCCATCGCGGCGCCGGGACCGCATGGGCTGTCGCAACTGCTCTACGCCTACACCTCGGCGACGGCCAACAATGGCTCGGCCTTCGCGGGCTTCGGTGCCAACACGGTGCTGCACAACACCCTGCTGGGCCTTGCCATCCTGCTGGGCCGGTTCGTGGTGATCGTGCCCACCCTCGCCATCGCCGGAGCCGTCGCCGCCAAGAAGACCATCCCGCCGTCCTCGGGCACCTTTCCCACCCATGGCTGGCTGTTCGTCGGCCTCTTGGTGGCGGTGGTGCTGGTGGTGGGCGGCCTCACCTTCTTCCCCGTCCTCGCCCTCGGGCCGGTGGTCGAGCACCTGTCGCTCGCTTCCGGCGCCCTGTTCTGAGGAGCCTTCCATGAGTATCCATCGTCCCCAGGGGCTGGCGCTGTTCGACCGCGCCATCCTGGCCCAGGCGGCAGTCGATGCCGTCAAGAAGCTCGATCCGCGCCAGTTGGTGCGCAACCCGGTGATGTTCGCCACTGCCGTGGTCGCCGTGGTCGCCACCATCCTGACCGCGCGCGGCGGCCCGCTCGTCGGCGTGATGATCCAGATCAGCGCCTGGCTGTGGTTCACCGTGCTGTTCGCCAACTTTGCCGAAGCCATCGCCGAAGGGCGGGGCAAGGCGCAGGCGGCCTCCTTGCGCAAGACCAAGACCGAAGCGGTGGCGAAGCGCGTGGCCTCTGCCGACGCCACCGCGTTCGAGACCATCCCGGCCCAGCGCCTGCGGGCGGGCGACTTGGTGGTGTGCGAGTTGGGCG
>DATGXU010000589.1:0-2682 GCA_035298685.1 Magnetospirillum sp.
GCTGGACGCCCCCGGCCCGCGCGAGGAAGCCGGCGCCATCGCCCTGATCCTGCGCCAGGCGCTGGAGGCCGACGGCCGCACCGCCGCCCTGGTCACCCCCGACCGCACCCTGGCCCGGCGGGTTTCCGCCGAGCTGGAACGCTGGGGGCTGGTGATCGACGATTCCGCCGGCCGCCCGCTGTCCACCAGCGAGCCGGGCACCTTTCTGCGGCTGGTGGCCGAGATGGTGGCCGACGATTTTTCTCCCCATGCCACCCTGGCCTGCCTGAAACATCCGCTGGCGGCGGGAGGCGACGAGCCGGCGCCGTTCCGCGCCCTGGTGCGCCGGCTGGAAACCACCGCCCTGCGCGGCGCCCGCCCCGCCCCCGGCATCGCCGGGCTGAAGGCGGCGGCCAAGGACGGCAAGGTGCGCGACGGGCTGGACCGGTTGGACGCGGTGCTGGCCCCCTTCATCGCCGTGATGGCGGCCGAGACGGTGCCGCTGGCCGATCTGATCCGCACCCACATGGAAGCGGCCGAGGCCTTGGCCGGCACCGCGCTGCTGCCCGGCCCGGCCCGGCTGTGGAAGGGCGAGGCCGGCGAGGCCCTGGCCGCCTGGGCCGGCGATCTGGCCACCGCCGCCGAGGCGGTGCGGCCGCTGTTTCCCGCCATCCCGCCCCGCCATTACCCGGCCTTGTTCGACCAGTTGCTGTCGGGCCAGGTGGTGCGCCAGGCCTGGGGCAGCCATCCCCGCCTGTTCCTGTGGGGCCCCATGGAGGCGCGCCTGCAGCAGGCCGACGTCATGGTGCTGGGCGGCCTGAACGAGGGCACCTGGCCGGGCGAGGCCGAGGCCGATCCGTGGATGAGCCGGCCCATGCGGCAAGCCTTCGGCCTGCCGGCGCCCGAGCGCAAGGTCGGCTTGTCCGCCCACGATTTCGCCCAGGCCTTCGCCGCGCCGCGCGTGGTGCTGTCGCGCTCGCTGCGGGTGGACGGCACCCCCACCGTGCCGTCGCGCTGGCTGATGCGGCTGGAGGCGGTGATGGATGCCGCCGGCCTGAATTTCGCCGAGGATGCCGGGCAGTACCTTGACTGGCACGCCCTGATCGACCGCCCCGATTCCTTCGAGCGGGTCGGCCCGCCGGCCCCGCGCCCGCCGGTCGAGGCGCGCCCGCGCCGGCTGTCGGTGACCGAGATCGAAACCTGGATGCGCGACCCCTATGGCGTTTATGCCAAGCACATCCTGGGGCTGAAGGCGCTGCACCCCATCGACGAGGACCCCGGCGCCGCCGAATACGGCTCGCTGGTCCACCGCGCCATCGAGCAGTTCCTGCGGGACTTTCCCGGGCCGCTGCCGGCCGATTCCGAGGCCCGGCTGATCGCCATCGGCCAGGATGTGTTCGCCGAGGTGCTGGCCCGGCCCGGCGTGTGGGCGTTCTGGTGGCCGCGCTTTTTGTCGGTGGCGCGCTGGCTGGTGGCGCATGAACGCGCCCGCCGCCCCGAGGTCGCCCGCACCTTCTGCGAGGTCAAGGGGGCGCTGGAGATCGCCGCCCCCGCCGGCCCGTTCCTGCTGCACGCCCGCGCCGACCGGGTGGACCAGCTGACCGACGGCTCCCTGGCGCTGATCGATTACAAGACCGGCCAGCCGCCCAGCGTGCGCGAGGTGGCCGCCGGCTATGCCCCGCAATTGCCGCTGGAAGCCGCCATCGCCCGCTTCGGCGGCTTCGAGAACATCCCGCCCGCCGAGGTCAGCCGCATGCTGTACTGGCGCCTCAAGGGCGGCAGCGACGGTGGCGAGGAACGCCCCGCCGGCGACGACCCCAAAACCCTGACCGACGACGCCATGGAGGGGCTGGCCGCCCTGGTCGCCACCTTCGACGACGCGCGCACGCCCTATGCCGCCCGCCCCCACCCCGACCGGGCGCCCAAGTACAGCGACTACCAGCACCTTGCCCGCATCCGCGAATGGGCCACCGCGGGCGAAGAGGCAGAGGAAGCATGATGTCGCCGTCACCCACCGCCTTGCTGGCCGACGCCACCGCCAAGCAGCGTCAGGCCGCCGATCCCGAGGCGTCCGTATGGGTGGCCGCGTCGGCAGGCACCGGCAAAACCAAGGTGCTGACCGACCGGGTGCTGACATTGCTGCTGGCGGGCACGGCGCCCCACCGCATCCTGTGCCTGACCTTCACCAAGGCCGCCGCCGCCGAGATGAGCAACCGCATCAACGAACGGCTGGCCCGCTGGGCCACCGCCGACGACGCGGCCCTGGCCGGCGACCTGGCGCGACTGCTGGGGCGCACGCCCGACGAGGGGATGATGACCGCCGCCCGGCGGCTGTTCGCCCGCGTGCTCGACGTGCCCGGCGGCATGCACATCGAGACCATCCACGCCTTTTGCCAGTCGCTGCTGCGCCGCTTCCCGCTGGAAGCCGAGCTGGCGCCGCACTTCCAGGTGATGGACGACCGCGATGCCGGCGAGTTGCTGGAGGAAGCCAAGGAAGAGGTGCTGACCCGCGCCCGCGACGGCGCCGACGCCGAGCTGGCCGCCGCCCTAGCCGAGGTCACCAACCGCGTCCACGAAACCGCCTTCCCCGACCTGATGGGCGAACTGGCCTCGGAACGCGGCCGCCTGCGCCGCCTGCTCGATGCCCATGGCGGCGTCGGCGGCGTGATCGCGGCGGTGCGGGCCCGATTGGGGCTCGAGCCC
>DATGXU010000590.1:0-2945 GCA_035298685.1 Magnetospirillum sp.
CCTGGACGAGATCGGCGACCTGCCGCTGGAGCTGCAGGCGCATCTGTTGCGCTTTCTGCAGGAAAGCACCATCGACCGGGTGGGCGGCGTCCATCCCATCAAGGTGGACGTACGCGTCATCGCCGCGACCAACGTGCCCCTGCGCAAGGCGGTGGCCGAGGGGCGCTTTCGCGAGGACCTGTATTTCCGCCTGAACGTGCTGACCCTGGAAATGCCGCCCCTGCGCGACCGCCCCGAGGATCTTGATCCGCTGGTCGCCTTTTTCATCGCCAAGTTCTGCCGCGAAACCGGCAAGGCCGTCACCGGCCCGACCGCCGACGCCATGCTGGCCATGCGCCGCCATCCCTGGCCCGGCAACATCCGCGAGCTGATCGCCACCATCCGCCGCGCCATCGTGATGGCGGACGGCCCGATGATCACCCGCGACGATTTGGCCCTGCCGTCGAACGACGCCGACGACCTGGAGGCGGGATCGTTGGACAGCGCCCGGCGCGAAGCCGAGGAAACGCTGATCCGCCGCGCCCTGGCCAGCCATCGCCACAACATCACCCGCACCGCCGAGCATCTGGGGGTGTCGCGGGTGACGCTGTACCGCCTGCTGGAAAAGCACGGCATCCCTGCCCGCGCTCCATAGACCGTTTGTCGCCATTGATCATCGGGCCGGGGCGGGGCATGATCGCGCCGTCATGAAACCTATGGCGACGGCTCTCTGTCTTTTGGCGATGGCCGCCCTGCCCTTGTCGGCACGGGCGGGCGACGTTGCACGCCTGCTGCCCGGCGCGCACGAAGAATGGCAGGATGTGGCCGAAGCCATTCTGGACGTCAACCGGATGGCGGCCATCGAGGCCGCCGACCCGCTGCAGGCCGGCATGAAGCTGTGCGAGGAACCCGGCTGCACCCAGACCGGCTGGCAGACCCTGACCGCCGAAGAGGGCGAACGCCTGCGTGGCCTGTTCGCATCGGAAACCGACGCGGCGGGAGAGCGCGAGCGCATCGGCAAGGCCATCGCCTTGCTGGAGACCATCGTCGGCGCCCGCAACGGCACCTGGCGCGACCACCCGGCCAACGAGCGCCAAGCCGATCACGAGACCGGCCAGTTGGATTGCATCTCGGAATCGGTGAACACCCAGACCTATCTGGACCGCCTGCACCGCGCGGGGCTGCTGCATCACCACCGGCTGGGCGGATTTATCCACCGCTATACCGTCGTTCTGCAGCATGTGGCGGTTGACATGGTCGAACTGGCGACGGAAGAACGCTTCGCCGTGGATTCCTGGGTCGGCGCCAATGGTGACCTGCCGGAAATCCGCCCCTACGGCGACTGGCGCTGGGAATGGGGCGTGTGACGCAACCGCCCTGGTAAGGAAAAACCCCGCCGTCGCCGGCGGGGCCAGTTTTCGGTTCCTTTGGGGACTTCTTACTTCTTATGGGCGGCGTTCCAGGTTTCGTTCAGCTCGCGCTCGGCGTCGAAGGCACCCTTCGGTAGCTTGTGGGCGACGCCCTTGTGGCAATCGATGCAGGTCTTGCCCTCTTCCAGCGCCTCGTCATGGCGGATTTGCGCGCGCTTTTGCTGACGCGAGAGGTCGAACGACGAGAAGCTGTGGCAGTTGCGGCACTCGCGGGAATCGGTTTCCTTCATCCGCGTCCATTCGTGCTTGGCCAGCTCCAGCCGCTTGGCCTCGAACTTCTCGCGGGTGTCGATGGTTCCCAGCACCTTGTGCAGCACTTCGTTCGAAGCCTGGATCTTGCGCTTGATCTTATAGAACCACGGCTTCGGCACGTGGCAATCGGGGCAGGTCGCGCGCACGCCCGAACGGTTGGTGTCGTGGATGGTGCCGCGATATTCGCGATAGACGTTCTGTTCCATCTCGTGGCAGCTCAGGCAGAACGCCTCGGTGTTGGTCACTTCCAGGGCGGTGTTGAAGCCGCCCCAGAAGATGATGCCGGCGCCGAAGCCCACCACCAGCAGCGCCCCCAGCGACCACCGGCCCGAAGGCTTGCACAGCAGGCCAAGCAGGTGACGCACCATTCTGAATTTGCCCGTCGCGGCGCCGTCGTTGTCGATCTTCATGGCCCTGATCCTTTCGACGGCATCAGCGGTTGGTGACGGCCGGCTGGAACTTGTTTTCCACCAGCGGCTTGGCATCAACCTGGGGCACGTGGCACTGGGTGCAGACGTAACGGTTGCCGTTGACGTTGTCCTGGCGCACGCCGTTGCGGTCGATGTAGTGCAGGTCCGAAATCTTCGGCGCCTTTTCCTGGTCGGAATACGGCCATTCGTGGCAGCGCAGGCACTGATTGACCTTCAGGTCGATCTCGTACTTGTCGGTGGCGTGCGGCACCAGCGGCGGTTGCTGGCGATAGGCGCGCTCGTGGCGCACACCGTCCTGCACCTTGTAAACCTCGGGAGCCTTGTCGGGCGAATTGACCGCTTGGCCGCGCAGGCCCTTGAGGTCCTCTGCCGAAACGGTCGCACTTCCCATGCCGAGACCAAGGGCAAGGCCCAGGGCGACGGCGATAGCCATGATCTTGGATTTCACAGCACTCACTCCCCTTGCAAAACTTTCACCGAGGCCCCGCCGAAGCGGGTGCCGAACCGGAAGACGTGTTCCGAGCACACATCGATGCAGCGGCCGCAATTGGTGCAGTCGCCCGACACGATGACGGGCCCGACGCCCTTGTCCGCGCCGCGCAACGCCGGTGCGATCACCTGGCGTTCGGGGCAGACGGCAAAACATTTCATGCAGTTGTTACAGGCGGCCCGGTTGTCGGCGCGCACCCGCACCACGCTGGCCCGGCCGATCAATCCGTAGAAGGCCCCTACCGGGCACAGGTGGCCGCACCAGCCGCGCGCGGCCACGCCCAGGTCGAACAGCAACACCGCCGCCGCCGCCGTCAACGAGGCCCCGCCGCCCAGGATGGCGCCGGTGACCAGACCGCGATGG
>DATGXU010000591.1:0-2195 GCA_035298685.1 Magnetospirillum sp.
CCAGCCTGCGCCTGCATGGCGCGGTGGCCGCCTGCGGCAATGCCGGCGGGGTCGAGCTGAATACCACCGTGCTGCCGTTGCTGCTGCGCGGCGTGGCGGTGCTGGGCATCGACAGCGCCCAATGCCCGACGCCGCGTCGCCTGCAGGCATGGCGTCGGCTGGCCGACGAAATGCCGAAGCCGCTGCTGGACAGCCTGAGCACCGAAATCCGTTTGGCGGATCTGCCCGCCTGGGCGGAAAAAATCCTGAAAGGGCAGGTTCGCGGTCGGCTGGTGGTGGATGTCAACCGCTGAGCATGCCATTTAATGGCAATAGTCATCTGGAGGACTGGCGATGTTGATCCGCTCCGCCCCGCACATCCGTGAATCAGAGGTCACCGACCGCCGGCTGTATCTGGATCGGCGGCGCTTTCTGGCCCTGGGCGCGGCGGCGGCGCTGTTCCCGGTGGGCCGGGCGGTTGCCGGGCCGTTGGACTATGCCAAGGCGACGGCAGCCCCGGACGACAAGCCGACGCCGTTCGAGGCCGCCAGCACCTACAACAATTACTACGAGTTCGGCACCGACAAGGAAGACCCGGCTCGCACGGCGCCGGGCCGGCTGAAGACCCGGCCGTGGACCGTGGCCGTCGAGGGCGAGTGCGCCAAGCCCGGCACCGTCGCCTATGACGACCTGATCAAGCCCCATCGGCTCGAGGAACGCATCTACCGCCTGCGGTGCGTCGAGGCGTGGTCCATGGTCATCCCCTGGGTGGGCGTGCCGCTGGCCGAGGTGTTGAAGCGGTTCGAGCCGACCTCCAAAGCCAAATACGTGGAATTCACCTCGCTGGCCGACCGTGAGCAGATGCCCGGCGTGCGCGTGCCGGTGCTGGACTGGCCCTATACCGAGGGCCTGCGCATGGACGAGGCCATGCACCCGCTGACCCTGCTGGCGGTGGGCATGTACGGCCAGGAACTGCCGGCGCAGAATGGCGCGCCGATCCGGCTGGTGGTGCCGTGGAAGTATGGGTTCAAATCCATCAAGTCCATCGTGCGCATCCGCTTCACCGAAACCCAGCCGGCCACCGCCTGGAACAAGTCGAACCCGCGCGAATACGGCTTTTATTCCAACGTCAATCCGGCGGTCGACCATCCGCGTTGGAGCCAGGCCAAGGAACGCCGCATCGGCGAGTTCCGCCGCCGCGATACCTTGCCGTTCAACGGCTACGCCGACCAGGTGGCGGGGCTTTACGCAGGCATGGACCTGAAGGCCCAATTCTGATGCGGCGCTGGCTGAAGCCGGCGGTGTTCGCCCTGTCGCTGGCGCCGCTGCTGTGGCTGGTGTGGCAGGCGCTGTTCGGCTATCTGGGCGTCAACCCCATCGAGACGGTGAACCGCACCCTGGGCGACTGGGCCTTGCGCTTTCTGCTGATCGCCCTGGCGGTGACACCGTTGCGCAAGCTCAGCGGCTGGGCGCCGTTGGCGCGGCTGCGGCGGATGATGGGGCTGTTCGCCTTTTTCTATGTCTGCCTTCACCTGTCGTCCTATCTGGGCCTGGACCTGTACTTCGACTGGCAGGCGCTGGCCAAGGACATCGTCAAGCGTCGTTACATCACCCTGGGCATGGCGGCTTTCGTTCTGCTGTTGCCGTTGGCCGCCACCTCGACCGACGGCATGATCCGGCGGCTGGGCGGCCGCGCGTGGCGGCGCCTGCACACCCTGGTATTTCCCATCGCCGTCCTGGCGGTCACCCATTACTGGCTGATGGTCAAGGCCGACATCCGCCAGCCGCGCCTTTATGCCGCGGTTCTGGCGGTGCTGCTGGGGTATCGGCTGGGTGTCGCCGTTTGGGGGCGGTGGCGCCGTCGCGCCGCTGCCTGAGTCCGCTGGCCTATTGGGTGCTCGATCCCGATCCGGCCGGCGGCGGTGGCGGGTTCTGTTCCGGGGTGGCGGCCGGCGGGCTGGCGGGTTCGTTGGGCGCCACGGGGGCGGTGGTCGGTGCCTGCTGACGGTCGGCCGGCGTAGCGCCTTGCTGTTGCTGCTGCTGGTCGCGATTGCGGTTGGGGTTCTGCGCCTGCTCTTGTCCGCCCTGGTCGCAGGCGGCCAAGCCTAGGGCCAGTCCGACGGCGGTGACGGTCACAATCCGTTTCATCATGGCTGGCCGTTTCAGCATGGCTGGTCCTCCGGTCGTGGAAACGCATGGGCCTGTCGGGGAAACGG
>DATGXU010000592.1:0-2319 GCA_035298685.1 Magnetospirillum sp.
CGAATCACATCATGGCCAGCGGTCAGGTGAACCGCACAAACAGGCCGGACACATGACTGCACCCAGCTCGGTCGCGAAGAACGTCGAATTTCCCTTGCAACGCAGGGGCCGTCCACACATGATCCAGAGATGGGGCGGCGGGGGCTCGCGCGGTATTACACTGAAGTATAGGACTGGTCGGATCGAGGACGACAGATGCCGGTCCGTCGCGGGTTGGAGCGACGCGCCTTTAATCTGAGGCGTGTCGCTTTTGCGCCCATTGAGGGCGCGGCCAAGCGGCCGGCGGGCCGCGCCCGGCGAGGGCGAAATCATAAAGGCTAAAGCGGGATGCACATTTAGGGCATCACGCTTTAGCCGTTGCGCAGCGGCAGCTTGTCGAAATTGGGGTCCTTGAACTCGAACAGCTTGGGATCGAGCTTCACGCCGGTCTGGCTTTCGTACAGCGACACGCTGGTGGTGGTGCCCTGGGCGTCGACCACCCGCCATTGCCGCAGGGTGAAGGGCGATTCCGAGAACACCAGGGTCAGCTCGCCAGCCTCGGGCTCGTCGGTTTCCACCAGCGACACGTTCAGCACGCCGGGCATGCGGGTGACGCGGGTGACGGTGACGTCCTTGCCGTCCAGCTGCACGTTCTCGCGCACCAGCACCCCGGCCGGGGTCGAGCCCAGCGGAATGTAGCTGGGTTCGCCCAGTTCCTTGTCATGGACGATCAGAAAGGTGCCGTCGGCCACCACCAGCATGGGATTGGGCGGATCGTATTGCAGCCGCATCTTGCCCGGCCGCGACAGATAGGCGGTTCCTTCGGCCTGGGCGCCGTTGCCGGCGATCTGCAGGAAACGGGCCTTCAGCGTGGTCAGCGAATTCAGATAAGCCTCGGCGCGGGCGATGTCGGCCTTGTCCTGAGCCGACAGCGTCGCCCGCTTGGGCCCGGCCAACGCAGGTAGGCAAGGCAGCGCGCCGGCCAGAACGGCGCCCGAGGCAGCCAGCAGAAGGCGACGGCGGGTCAGGGGAAGCATGGGAACCTCTCAACTCTGGATCATGCGGGGATAAGCCCCAATCATGGCGAAATTCAGTAATCTTCGTTGGTGCGGCGCACCAGCACCTCGCGCTTGCCCACATGGTTGGGCTTGCCGACCACGCCTTCGGTCTCCATGCGCTCGATCAGCCGGGCGGCGCGGTTGTAACCGATCTGCAGGTGGCGCTGAATGAAACTGGTGGAAGCCTTGCCTTCGCGCGCCACCAGCGCCACCGCCTGGTCGTAAAGATCGTCACCCGACGAGCCGCCGCCACCGCCCATGTCGGCACCGGCCATCATTTCCTCTTCCTCGGTGACCGCTTCCACGTAATTGGGCTCGCCCTGATGGCGCAGATGCTCGACCACCTTTTCCACTTCCTGGTCGGACACGAAGGGACCGTGGACACGGGTGATGCGGCCGCCGGCGGCCATGTACAGCATGTCGCCCTGGCCCAGCAGCTGCTCGGCGCCCTGTTCGCCCAGGATGGTGCGCGAATCGATCTTGCTGGTGACCTGGAACGAGATGCGGGTGGGGAAGTTGGCCTTGATGGTGCCGGTGATCACGTCCACCGACGGGCGCTGGGTCGCCATGATCAGATGGATGCCGGCGGCGCGGGCCATCTGGGCCAGACGCTGCACCGCCGCCTCGATGTCCTTGCCGGCCACCAGCATCAAATCGGCCATTTCGTCGACGATGACGACGATGAAGGGCAGGGAGGTCAGTTCCAGCAACTGGTCTTCATAGATGGGCTTGCCGGTATCGGGATCGAAGCCGGTCTGCACCGTGCGGGTCAGCTGTTCGCCGCGCTCGCGCGCCTCGGCCAGACGCTGGTTGTAGCCGGCGATGTTGCGCACCCCCAGCTGGCTCATGGCGCGGTAGCGGTCTTCCATCTCGCGCACCGCCCATTTCAGCGCCACCACCGCCTTGCCAGGTTCGGTCACCACCGGGGCCAGCAGATGGGGAATGCCGTCATAGACCGACAATTCCAGCATCTTGGGGTCGATCATGATCAGACGGCATTCGTCGGGGGTCAGCCGGTACAGCAGCGACAGGATCATGGTGTTGACCGCCACCGACTTGCCCGAGCCGGTGGTGCCGGCGATCAGCAGGTGGGGCATGCGGGCCAGATCGACCATGACCGGAGCGCCGCCGATATCCTTGCCCAGCACCAGGGTCAGCTTGGCCGGCGCCTTTTCGAACGCTTCCGAGGCCAGCAGCTCGCGCAGGAACACCACCTCGCGGCGGGAGTTGGGCAATTCGATGCCGATGACCGAGCGGCCGGGGATGGTGGCGATGCGCACCG